>CADDZP010000124.1 GCA_902812475.1 Actinomycetota bacterium
TACGACTACGGCTGGCTGGGCTCCCACCAGCGGGGCCTGGAGCACGAGGGCTCCATCGCCACCATCGAGATGGGCGCCCGCCAGTACGTGCCGGGCCTGGGCCGCTTCCTCGAAGTCGACCCCGTCGCGGGTGGGAGTGCCAACGACTACGACTACGTCGCTGGCGACCCGATCAACAGCACTGACATTTCAGGCCAGTTCAAAGTGGGCAGCTGCACAGTTAAGACCAACGCCCGTCGCAGAGGACCCTCTCTCAGATCGCGGATCAGCGTCTCGTGTAACGCGCTCGTTCTCTTCTACTTGAGGGTCGACATCTTCGACTCGCACCACCGGCCTGTCTCACAACTGTCCGCCGGTAAGGCCAGCTACGCCGGAACCGGCAGACGAGGCAGCCTCGACCACATATTCCCCTTCGCATTCTCAAGGCGTAAGTGGCATGTGCTGTTCACGATGGTGATTTGGAATCTAGACACTGGTCCATTCACGAGAATGCCCGGAAACTGCATCGGCAAGGGAACGTACGTTGCAAACTGTGTCTTTTCGGCGGACGCGTAAGGGATGCGTCCCCTCGCGCGGAGGAAGAGGGCGTCAGCCGCTGCTCGGCGACACCTCGCGCGGGTCGAGGAGCGCGTATCGGCCGCGGAGGTGGCAGACGAGCGGCGCCGCCTATCGCGCGTCCTCGCCAGTCTCACCCGCGAATACGAGGCGCTCGGGGCCATCGAGGCGTCTGAAGCAAGGGCCTTACTTGGCCGGGTGGCTAGAGCCGCTGGAGAGCCTGCGGATCACGAATCATGGGAAGACACTGAAGTTGACCTGGAGGATCGTTTCATCCGCACTGTCCCAGGTGGGCATTTCTCGAGGCACGACCTCGCCGTGTCTGCGCTTGACCTCCATGAGCACAGCGTGCGGCTGCACTGGAGTTCGAACCGGCGGCGTCCGTCGATTCGGAAGCTTCGGCTCCTGGACGGCGAAGACGAGTTCCTCCTCGTGTCGCTCGTTGCAACGGACGCCGGCCGTGTGAATTACGGCAGCGCGCGCTTCCTGCCCCCGCTGTCCTCTACCGCGCGTGAGGCCGAACTGAGGTACGGACGCGAACGGCTGGTGATCCCGCTATAGCGATCGAAGACAACTGCACCCTTGTCAGCGTGATCGCGCCGACCCGGCCACACGAACGCGTCAGGGCGCGTGCCGCGTCCGCAGGCCAAATCACGCGTCAGAGCGCGCTCGCTTCTGGCGCACCCACCGAAGCGGAACATGTCAAGGGCGATGAGACAACTTCTCATGCGGATTTGATGAGTGCTTCGGGGGTGGGTTCGTTGATCCAGGCCACGGTGGGCAGCTTCGGCGCTGCCGGGCGTCGGTGCCGGAACCGGGCCGGGTTGGCGGCGTAGGCGGTGTCGATGGTCTGCTGGCGCTGGGTGCGGATCTCGGTGGCGGTGCCGTAGTGGACCGACGCCGGGTGTGCAGACCGATACCGCCATGGCGGTGCACGTGGTTGTAGTGATCGAAGAACAGCGCGCAGAACGCCCGGGCGTCCTCGATGGAACCGAACCGCCCGGGGAACGCCGGGCAGTACTTGAGGGTCTTGAAATTCGCCTCCGAATACGGGTTGTCATTCGACATGTGGGGACGGCTGTGGCTGCGGGCGACGCCGAGGTCGACGAGCAGCTGGGCGACGGGCTTGGAGGTCATCGACGTCCCCCGATCGGCGTGCAGGGTGAGCTGGTCACGGTCGATGCCGTGGGAGCCGAGGGTTTCGGCGATGAAGGCCTCGGCCAGCTCGCCGGTCTCGGCGGGCGACACCATCCAGCCCACCACGTAGCGGCTGAAGATGTCGATGATCACGAACAGCTCGTAGTAGGTGCCCCGCTCGGGGCCCTGGAGCTTCGTGTAGGGGTCGGGCCAGAGCGCCCCGCCGACCTTCCAGCCGGTGGGTTTCTCTGGCCCGCCCTCGGAACCGGACGTGCGACTCTCACCGCATCCGGCTCTCCGCATGTCATGCCGCTGGCGCGGGTGATCCCGTTGTCAGCGCGCTCGACCATGGGGTCGGGATCTTGGTGCCCCGGTAGCGGTAGCGCTCGATGGCGACCGCTCGTGGCCGGAACATCTCGATCCCGCCGTCACCGATCTCCCAACCACGGAGATAGCGACGGACCAGGGTGTGCATGTTCAGCCCGAGGTGGCGTTTCTTCAGCCAGCCGACGATTCGCCAGAAGGCGAAGTGGTCGACGTAGCTGAAGGTGCGCGCCGATACCCAGTGACGGAAGTAGTTGCACCAACCCCGCAGCACCGGGTTAAGTCGGCGCAGCAGGTCAGCGAGCGTTCGATGCCTTGCCCTGCGAGTCAGCAACCGCACCTTGTCCTTGATCGAAGCCAGCGACTTCTTCGAGGGGTAGGTGTAGATCGCCGTCTTGCCGGTCCGGCTTCGCCATGCGCGGCGCTGGATGCGCCAGCCGAGGAAGTCGAACCCCTCGTCGATGTGACAGACCCTCGTCTTCTCTTCCGATAGGCGAAGGCCCATCGGAGCGAGCACCGAGCTCACCTCATCCCGGAGCGCATCGGCGTGGTCGCGGGTGCCAGCGACCATGACCACGAAGTCGTCCGCATAGCGGATGAGCTTCATGACCGGGCCGCCGGAGCGACGGTGCTTGATGCGCGTCCATTCCGGGCCGAGCGCCTCCCACTTGTTGGCGAAGTGCTCGTCCAGAACGGACAGGGCGATGTTGGCGAGCAGCGGCGAGATGACGCCCCGGACGCAATAGCGAACTTCGAGTTCGACGTCGCTCTGCCCTATGTGAAGGGCGAGAAGCGGGGTCGCAAGGTCCACCACTCGGAGTGACACTAATAGTAGTATGTAAGCGTCATGCCGGACGGACGACGGGCTCGGGCCGAGCAGGTGGCTAAGCGGGTGAACACCGCGGTCGAGTTCTTGGCTGGCGGGATGGAGGTGGCGGACGCCACGGCGGCGTTGGCTCGGCGTCACCGGCTCTCCGAGCGCCAGGCACGACGCTATGTGGAGCGAGCCCGGGACGAGGGCGTGATGGAGGTGGCCGGACCCAAGGTGGTCTTCACGGTGAAGCTGCCGGCCGTTCTGGCCCGACGCGTCCGGCGAGTGGCGCGCGCCACCGGCCAGAGCATCTCGGCTCTGGTGGCCCAGGCGCTGACCGAGTTCCTGGAGCGCCACGACCGTGGCTGAGCGCGCCGTCACGGTCGAGTTCGTCTTTGATCGCACCGGCGCGCAGGCGCTGGCGCACGCCTATCGGATCTTGGTGCCCGAACGTCGGGGCCGCATCGAGCAAGGGAGTGACGACCATGACGAGCGCAGCCATCTACGCCCGGGTGTCCTCGGCTCGCCAGCGCGAGGAGCAGACGATCGCCTCGCAGACGACCGCGCTCGTGGAGGCCGCCGAGCGCTGGGAGCTTGAGGTCCCCGCCGAGTGGGTCTTCGAGGACGAGGGCTACTCGGGCGCCACGCTGGTGCGTCCCGCCCTGGAGCGGTTGCGGGACCTGGCCGCCCAGGTGCCCGTCGACGTGGTGCTGTGCTACTCGCCGGACCGCCTCGCCAGAAAGTACGCCTATCAGGCGTTGCTGATCGACGAGTTCGCTCGGGCCGGCACCGAGGTCCGCTTCGTGAAAGGCCCTCGCGCCGAGACGCCCGAAGACGAGCTGTTGATCCAGTTCCAGGGCATGATCGCCGAATACGAGCGAGCACAGATCGCGGAACGGACCAGGCGGGGCAAGACGCATCGTGCCCGCGCCGGCGTGGTCAACGTGTTGGGCGGCGCGCCGTTCGGCTACCGGTATGTGCGACGAAGCGACGACGCCGAAGCCCGCTACGAGATCGTCGACGATGAAGCTGCGGTGGTGCGCGCGCTGTTCCGCCGCTACGTCGAGGACAACGTGTCGATCGCCGAACTCGCCCGATGGCTGACGGCCGAAGGCATCCCGACCTCGACGGGCAAGGACCGCTGGGATCGCTCCACTATCTGGGGGATGCTGCGCAACCCCGCCTACGCGGGACGGGCCGCGTACTTGAAGACCGGGCGAGTGGACGGCGCGCCGGCGCTCAACCGCACCGCGCGACGCCAGGGCCGCTCGGTCTCCCGCCACGCCCGCACGCGGCCGCGTCCGACCGAGGACTGGATCGAGATCGTCGTGCCCGCCATCGTCGACGACGACACGTTCGCGGCCGCCGCCCGACGACTGGAAGACAACCGGCGCTTCTCGGCTCGCAACACGAAAGAACCGTCGCTGCTCATGGGTCTGGTGTCCTGCCAGAGCTGCGGCTACGCGTACTACCGGACCTCGACGCGCACCAAGAAGCGCAAGCTCTACTACTACCGCTGCCTCGGATCCGACGACTACCGCTACGAGCACGGACGCCTCTGTGAGAATCAGCCGGTGCGCGCCGACTACCTCAACGAGCTCGTCTGGGGCCAGGTGACTGTGCTGTTGGCCGATCCCGCGCTGGTGCAATCCGAGCTCGACCGGCGCCTCACCGAGCTGCGCGCCGCCAACCCCGCCACCGCCGAACGCTCCCGGCTCGAACTGGAGCTCACCCGTGCCACCAAGAGCATCGAGCGTCTCGTGCACGGCTACCAGGAGGACCTGCTCACCCTCGATGAGCTGCGGGCACGCATGCCCGATCTGCGCGCTAAAGAAGCCGGCCTGCGCGGATCTCTCGACTCGCTCGAAGCGCAGCTCCTCGACCGCGACACCTACCTCAAGCTGGCCGAAAACCTCGAGGGATTCCTCGGCCGGCTGCGCGCCACCGCCGACGTCGCCACCGTCGAAGCGCGCCAGAAAGTGCTGCGGAGCGTGGTCAAAGAGGTGCTGGTCGGACCCGAACGCGTCGTGATCCGCCACTCGATCCCGGTGGCCGATCACCCCTTTCGACCCACCGGTTATCGATTGCGTTTGAGGCGTCAGGATGCCGCCCTGGGGTGTGCCGGTGATCGTGTCCCGGTTGAGCCCGTCCTCGGTGAGGATCCCGGCTCGCAGGAACGCCTTCACCCATCCCAGCACGCGCTTGTCTCCGATCCGATGCCGCACCCGGCCCATGAGGGCCGTGTGGTCGATCTCGTCGAAGCACGCCTTGATATCCGCCTCGAACACCCACAGGTAGTTCCTGTTCGGCGATGCGAGGTGATGGATCTCGGCGATGGCGTCCTGGGCTCGGCGCTTCGTGCGGAAGCCATAGGAGCATGGCTTGAAGTCCGCCTCGAAGATCGGCTCGAGCACCAGCTTCAACGACGCTTGCACGATCCGGTCTGCGGTTGTTGGGATCCCGAGCGCGCGGACCTTGCCGCCCGCCTTGGGGATCGTCTTCTCCCGCACCCGCTTGGGGACGAACCGGCCAGCCTTGAGATCATCTCGCAGCCCACCGAGCAGCCCCGCGGCACCGAACACGACAGCTCGCGGAGCGATGCCGTCGACGCCGGCGGTTCGTGCGCCCTTGTTGCCCCGCACCCGAGCCCACGCCACGACGAGAAACGCCGGGTCATAGACGAGGTTGGCGAGGTCATCGAAACGACGGCCGGGATCAGTGACCGCCCATTGGTGCAGCTTCGTCTGCATCACGAGTACCCGGGACTCGGCCTCGTTGGGGTCGGGCCACGGCGCGCCGATGTTCATCGGCGACCTCCTCGATCAGCGTCGATGCCGCAAACACGCTGGACCCCTTCGCCATGTGGCCGGCTTTCCCGGCCTCGGACTACTGCGGGTCCTCCGCCCCACCCCGACGGCATCAACCGGCGACGGGCCTTCCCGCCGACCAGCTGGCTGCTGGCCGGAGAGGGGACCGCCGGGGTGGTTCCCACGTTCACTCCTGAACCGTTCGACGGGGTCGGCGCCCAGCTATGCCCCTGCAGCATCGCCACGACTACGCCGCAGCCCTTCACCGTGGCCTCCCGACCGGCGACATCAACCAGTCCAGGAGTTCTCCGCGCGGGATGCGCGGGTGCGCGCTGCTCTCCAGCCCATATCCGCCAGGTTCGAGCTGGTGGATCTCTTGAGGGGCGTTCAGCCGCTGGTTCCTCACGTACACCTTTCCGTCTCGCTTGCCGAGCCCAGACCATCTGGCAGTGCTGGTCCGTCTCGTCGTTGTCAGGGCTGCTTCCGCCCTTGCCCTAGTCCCAGGGTTCAGGCTGCCCTCGGCTTCGACCGACTCGCTGCGACGAGCCGGTGGCGGTGTCCTTTCATCACCGCACGGTTCGGGAGCGCCTCGTGGCGCTCGATGTCCGCGATCCAAAGGTGGTTGGGGGCGCCGGCCTTGAAGTTGCGGTCAACGAGGTCGGCGGGACGCGGAGCTGCCTCGTCGGTGACGGTGGTGCGGCGCTTCTTGCCCCGGACCCGACCCGCCAGACCCATCTGGCGCATCAGGCGTTCGATGCGACAGCGCGGCTCGACGATCCCCTCCCGTCTGAGCTGGCGCCACACTTTGCGGGCGCCGTAGACCGAGCGGTTCTCGGCGAACACCCGCTCGATGTGCGGACGCAGCTCGGCGTCGCGGACCTTGCGTCGGCACGGCGGACGCTTCTTCGCCGCGTAGTAGGTGGAGGGGGCGATCTCCAAGGTGCGGCAGATCGGCTCGACCCCGAAGGAGCTGCGGTGGTCGTCGATGTAACTGATCAACGCTTCGGTCGGCGGTCGAGCTCCGCCCCGAAGAAAACCGCTGCGGACTTGAGGATCTCGTTCGCCCGCCGCAGCTCAGCGTTCTCACGCTCGAGCTCCCGCATGCGCTGGCGTTCCTCAGTGGTCAGGCCCGACGCTTCGCCGGCGTCGATGCGGTGGCGCTTCAGCCAGTCGCGCACCGACTCGGCATGCACGCCGAGCTGCTCGGCGACCTCGTTGATGCCGCCGTCGGCGCGGTTCCGCGCCTGGCGCCACTCGTACACCATGCGGACCGCGCGCTCTTTTAGCTCAGGCGGGTACTGCCTCTGCTTGCCCATTGACTCCATCCTTCTTCATAAAGATGGAGCCTCCACGGAACCCGGGGCGGTTCAGAGTGTCCCTTCACGACGTCTACCGCAGCGTCAGCTGTGGTGCCCAGAGCTTGAGCTCCCCAGAATAGGGGCCGAAACGCCCATAGCCCACGGCCCCATCCACGTTGTGCGCCGATCCACTTGTTCGCTTTGTAGCCCACAAAGTACGGCACATACGCGGCAAACCCGGCTGCTCGTGTTGCCTGCTTCCACACCCTTCCGCCGCGACAGCCGTGGCCGTGTGCGTGCTTGCCGAAGATGCAGAACGTGCCGTTCAAGTCGAACGCGTTGACCGGATCGCCTGAGACGTAGTCGTAGTCGTTGGCGCTGCCCCCCTCGACGGGGTCGACTTCGAGGAATCAGTCGGAGTCGGGCAGGAACAGGCCTAGCCAGAAATCGTCGGAGTGAAGCGAGAACTCGAGGCGGTAGCCCTCGAAGGTGGGAGTTTCGGCGTCGCTCCACAGGTCCGGTGATCGTGCGGTCGAAGCAACCCCAATCACCCTGAGGCGTCCGAGAGAGGCGTCGACCGCGACATCGACCACGAGCCCGTCGGCGCAGGCTGGTAACGAGTGAGCCGACTGGCTGGAGCGGAAGGTCTGTCCCGCCACGAGCGTAAGAACATACGTCGCATCGCGCTCGCTATTCGAGGCCTCAACCCTGTATACGGTCCAGGTCGGATCTGTACTCGCCTCCAGGCTAGGTACGGGCGCGCGCGGAGCGAACAACGTCGCAGTCCACTCAAGACACGACCTCGTGGTGCGGGTCCGGCCCGTCACTGACAGGGTCCCCCCTGGTCGCCTCAACATGTGAGCCGAACCGATGGGGTCACGTAGCTGTAGCGAGAGTACCGGCCATTGGGAGCCCAGGCCTCCGCGACAACCGTGGCCCAGTACGTATGCGTGCCACCTGCGCAATGCGTCGAAAAGTCACGGGGTCGCAGCGTGGTGCCTCCGCCGGTAAGCGTGTACCGCTGCGAGCCCATGTTCTCTGTCCAGAGCCAGCCTTTGCGGCGGTAGACCGTGATTGTGAGTCTCATCTTTCCTGGATTCCGCGGACACGAGAACCGGGCCTTCTGCCCCACCCGGCTATGCCTCGAGCTCGTTCGAAGGTACGGCCGGTCGCCATCGGACCAATCAACGCTGCATCCAAACTGGTTCCTCGCTGCGTTGCCATCGAGATCCGTCCCGCCGACGGGATCCTGATTCACATAGTCATACGCGTTCGCACTCCCGCCCTCGACGGGGTCGACTTCGAGGAAGCGGCCCAGGCCCGGCACGTACTGGCGGGCGCCCATCTCGATGGTGGCGATGGAGCCCTCGTGCTCCAGGCCCCGCTGGTGGGAGCCCAGCCAGCCGTAGTCGTAGTTGCCAGCGGCGTTGTCAGCCGTGCCCGCCAGCGCCGAGCCGAAGGGGTCATAGGACAAGGTGGCGCCCTGCTTGGTACCCGCGGCGTTGGCGGTGGCCACCACGTCGCCGTGGACGTTGGGATAGCTCCACACGTCGCCGCCGGAGCGCTTTGTCATCACCACCCCGCCCACCAGGGCCACGTCGCGCTCGATGACGTTGTTGGCCCCGTCGAGGGTGAAGTCGGGCGTGTCGCCGTCGCCTGAGAACCCGTAGCGGGCGACGGTGGCGCCCCCCACGGCCCGGGCCACGATGCGGTCGGTGGCGTCGCGGGTGTAGCGCAGGGTCGTGGCGCCCTGGGTGGTGGCCATGTGGCGGTCCAATCGGATCCGGCGCCCACCGTGTGGCGCGCAGCGTCATGGTGCTCCACGGGGCGTCGTTGCCCCTGCATGGCCACCGCCAGGCCGGGGCCCGGCTATTGCGCGCTCTTCCGTCGCAGACGGGTCAGAGTGTCTCTTCTGTTCTCGGGGAGGAGATGGCGTAGGGGCACCTCAAGGGCATGGAGGACCTGGATCTCGCTCAACTGAAAACGGTCAGCAAGCTCGCGTCTCGCGTCAGCGTCCGAGCGCGCGTTCAACACGATGTCGCTCAGTAATGACCAATTCTCGAGGGCGAAGATGATCGCCTCGTCCCTGTCTGTCAGGCTGACGTGAGACACCTGCTGTAGCCCCACCATCCTTCAGGGCGAGAACAGGATCACCTAGACCGATGACCATGACCTCTGCAGCCTTGCTCACGCGCGCCAAAGATGGCGCCG
>CADDZP010000125.1 GCA_902812475.1 Actinomycetota bacterium
GTCCAGATCGTCGAGGCGTCTGGCCAACTCGACGGCCTGCCCGGCCAGGTCACCCGCCGTCCCGCTCTCCTCCTCCGGCAGCCAGGAGTGATACCGCTCCTGGGCCAGTCCGGCCAGCACCCGAGCGCGCAGCGCCGTCTCCTCGTCACCGAGTGCGATCCGGGCTTCCTCGAGCAGCTGGATGCGCTCGTTTCCCGCCATACCGGAGACCCCGCCGAGGCTGCGGAGGGCAAGGGCGGCCGACGCCAGCACGTCCTTGCGCCCGGCGCGGCGGGCCAGCTCGACGGCCCGGTGGATGTCGTGCTCCGCCGTTGACCGGTCGCCGGCCCGCCATCGTGCCCCACCCAGGTCGAGGAGCAGCTCAGCCCGCTCGCTCTCCGTCCCGCCGGCCATGTCGAGCACGCCGACCGCCCGCTCGTAATGGGCCACGGCTTCGGCGTAGGCGAGAGAGCGGGTGGCGTCCTCACCGGCCAGCGCTGCGTAGTGCACGGCCTTCTTCGTCTCGCCGGTCAGCGCCGCTTGGGCGAAGTGGTTGGCCAGCTCGGCGGCCGTGACGTCGCCGCCCTCCAGCGCCCGCGCTTCGAGTGCGTTGGCGACCTGCAGGTGCAGCTGGGCGCGCGCGATCGCTCCGTGGCCGTCATACAGCGCCTCCCGAAACAGTGCATGGGCGAAGCAGTAGCGCGTGCGCTCCAACGCCCGGACGGCGCCTTCGACGACGGCAGCCTCGACGTGCTCCATGACCTCGACGACCGACGTGGCGGCCGCGGCGGCGACCACGTCAGCGGAGAACTCCTCGCCCACGACGGCGGCGAGAGTCAACAGCTCGATGCAGCGCTGCGGCAGCCGCACCAGGCGGCGCTCGATCACCTCACGCACACCAGCGGGCACGCCGACGGACACCTCGGCCCGCGCGAGGGCGTCGTGCGCCTTCAACAGCCGGGTGATCTCGGCCACGAACAGGGGGTTGCCCCCGGTGCGACGGTGCACAGCCGCCGCCAGGTCGGCATTCAGGTCGGTGCCGGCGGTCGACGCCATCAGGTCGGCGACCGCGTCGGTGTCGAGCCCGTCGATGCCCACGACCTCGCTCCGGCGTGCCACGTCCTGGATCACTGACGCAAGCGGGTGGTCGGGGCCCACCTCGGTGCTCCGGTACGGCCCCACGACGGCGACAGGGTTGGTGGCGAGCTGGGCGGCGACGAAGCTGAGGAGGCGCAGCGACGACTCGTCGGCCCACTGCAGGTCGTCGATGACGAGAAGGAGTGGACGTCGGGACGCCGCTCGGCACAGCATCGACGCCACGGCGTCGAACAGGCGGAAGCGGGCCTGCTCGGGATCGACATCGGCGGATGCGGGCAGCTCGCGGAACCGGTCGGCCAGCTCGGGCACCACGCGCACGACGTCGGCCGCGCCGGGTCCGACCGTCGCCCGCAGCTCGTCGTCGTCCACCTGCCCGGCGTAGGCGCGCAGGACCTGTATCCATGGCCAGAAGGCGGGGGCGCCCTCACCTTCCCAGCACGCGCCCCACAGGACACGTGCGCCGCGCCCATCGGCGTACTCGGCGGCGTCGACGGCCAGGGTGGTCTTGCCGATCCCCGGTTCGCCCGCGAGGAGCACGACCCGTCCTCGTCCCGCGAGGGCGTGGTCGACGGCGCCGTGCAGGGCGGCAATCTCCGCCGCCCGCCCGAGCAGGCCGCCACCACCGCGGGGGGCGGCGACCGTTGGCGAGCCGTCCTGGTCGTCCGCGCGCCACAGGAGCTCGTGCAGCGTCCAGGCTCCGTCGAGGCCTTTGAGCTTCACGGGGCGCCGTTCACGGAAACGCAGACCGGCCGCACCGGCGAGCTGGTGCACCAAGTCCGAGACGAGGATCTCGCCGCCGCGGGCCTGGCTCATGATCCGAGCAGCGGCGCTCACAGCGGCGCCGTGGATGTCGTCGCCTTCGTCGATGACTTCGCCGGCGTGGATACCCATGCGCACGGCGAGGGCGGCGTCGACGTCCAGCGCCTGCTGAATTGCGCAGGCACATTCCAGGGCCCGGCGGGTGGAGGTGAACGAAACGAGGAACCCGTCGCCGACCGTCTTGATCTCGCGCCCGTCGAATGTCCCGAGCGCATCACGCACCACAGCCTCGTGGCGTCGGACGAGCTCGCGTGCCGCCACGTCGCCCAGGCGGCTCTGGAGGTCGGTCGACCCCTCGACGTCGGTCATGAGGACGGCTACCGGTGCGTCCGACGCCCCCCCAGTCGTCATGGCCCATTCTGACGCGCTGCGCGCTACGCCGTCGCCGGTTCCTTCAGGAGCCGTGGCGCGGCTCGAGGGCTGGCGGACCGGTCCTCTCGATTCGCCTACCCCCGATGACTCGCACCCCCAGCGGTCGCCGACGGTCGGGTCCCTCCCCAGACAGGGCCCGCCCGTCTCGATCGCTGCCTCCCCCAAGGACCTCAGAACTGACGGCGCACCAGTTCGTGGGACCCGGTGGCGGAGTACACACACCGGGTCCCCGCCTCGTCCTCGTCGACGAAGTCGGCCAGGCAGTGCCGGCAGCGGTATGCCACCCGGTGCTGCCAGCCCCAAAGGAGCTGCGGCCACAGTGCTGGCTGGTTCGTGGTCACGGGCTGCATCGTGCACCCGCGCCCTTTCGACACACCGGGCGGTTGACTTATGCCACGCTTAATGGCGCAGAACGGTCCGATGGGGACGACCGGGACAGGGGGACGATGGGGCTGAGCGCGAGCGACTGCACCGACAAGCTGCTCGACGACCTCATGCACCTGGGCGACGAACCCGCCGACCAGGTCGCCCGGTCGTACCTCGATGAAGTCGACGGTGGGCCGGGGGCGCTGGTCGCCAAGGTTGCGCGGTACCACCACCTGCCCCATGAGCAGCGCGATCCCAAGGTCAGGGAGTTCATCCATGCGCCCGGGCCGCTCCCGAGCTGGGCCGATCCCGACCGGCTCGCCAACGGAGCGCGCTTCTTCGACGACTGGGGCGTCGAGCTCGGCCTGGGCCTGCTCTGCTTCTCGCTCCCGGCGGGTTATGCAGCCGCCCGCTACGCCCAGGTCCTGCATCTGACGGCGCGGCTCGAGAGCGACTGCCAGCGCCGCGTGTACGAGAGCGCCCAGATGGTGCTCGACGTGACGACGCCCGGCGGCATGCTCGAAGGCGGCGTCGGGCACAAGACGGCCCGGCGAGTTCGGCTCATGCACGCGGCCGTCCGTCAGCTCATCCTGGCCGACGACCGCGTGGCGCCGACGTGCATCCCGCGCCACGACGCCAACCAGTGGTGCGACTGCTGGGGCGTGCCCATCAGCCAGGAGCAGCTCCTCGGTGCGACCCTCGACTTCGGCTGGGCGATGCTCGGCGTGCTCGACACGTTGAAGATCCCGTACGACCAGACCGGTGCCGACGACTACCTCCATCTGTGGAGCACGGTCGCCCACTTCATGGGCGTACGCCCCGACCTCCTCCCGATCGAGCGGGAAGCGGCGAGCAAGCTCGACCCGATGCTGCGGCGGCGGAACTTCTCGGCCTCACCCGCGGGCCATCGGATGACAGCGGCCCTGGTCGACGTGCTCAACCGCGCCGGCCCCGCCCGCATCCTCCGTGGATCGCCGGTGGCCATGATGCGCCTGCTGCTCGGCGAGGAGATTGCCGACACGGCCGGCGTGCCCGACGCCAACTGGACGCGCTATCTCGTACGGGCGTCGGTCCCGTTCATGCGGCGCACGTCGCTTGGCGAACTGCACAGCCGGGTGGTCCAGGAGGCCGGTCGCTCGATGACCAGGGCCGCCCTCGAGGCGTTCGTCCACGAGGAGCTGCACGGCCGCCGCCCGCGCTTCCAGATGCCGACACGTCTTGGGCGCCGGCTGCGCGTCCGCCACCGCCGCGTCATCGACCTGACCGACAGCGCCACAGCGAGCGACCGTCAGCCAACGCCCACAGGGCGTCGATCGAGGGCAGGAGCAGATACTCGCCACCGCGGGTCGTGACGAACTCTGCGAGCGGCGACAGGAACCGGGGCGGCGCACCGCCGAGCGTCGTCTTGCCGTGTTGGGAGGTCAGACGCGCGTTGCGCCCCACGATCGGGTCGGGCTCGTCGCCCAGGCCGAAGGCGTCGCCATCGTTGCACCAATGCTGTTGCACGAACTCGAACTGGCGCTCGATGTCGGCCACGAAGGCCACGAAGACCAGGCCCCGGTCGTCGCCGTCGGTGTAGGGCATGCCCCGGCGGATCATGCGGTGGCGCGCCGTCATGACCCCGCCGAAGGGAAGGCCGTCGCGGGGGTTGGCCCGCCGCACGTGGGCGCCGAGGGGACAGCGCTCGCCGCGCGGGTCGTCGCCGTAGCAGAACGTGTTGGTGCGGTCGGCGTCTCGGGCCACCTCCTCACCCCCAGGCGAGGAGGGGAACAGGGAGAGCGGTGTCCCGTCCTGCCAGCGGCCGATCATCTTGGCCGCCACCGTGGCCGCGGGCAGGCCGAGCACATCGCCGTGGCGCGCCGTGTAGGCGTTGAACGCGTCGACGTCCTGGGCCAGCTTCCGCCACACCTGGAAGGTGCCGTTGCGGTGGAACGGCGGCGGAAGCGCGGGCGGGTCGTCGCTGTCGATGTCGGGATAGCCGTGGACGAACTCGCCGAGGGGCAGGGGACGGAGGCGGCCGAAGCGGTCGGGAACACCGTCGGCGCCTGGCATCGACGGCACACCGCTGATCGTCGGCTGGGAGAAGCCGTCGGAGAACCCGAAGTGCTCTCGGGCCCCGAGCAGCTGTGCCGTGCGCTGGTCGACGACGACGTCGAGGCCCCACCGCGACGCGGACGACCGTACGTCATCGACCTCACGCTCGACGGTGGGGGCGTCGTCGGCGAACAGTGAGACAAGGACGTGGGCTGCGCCGGTACCCAGGCCCGCGTCCCATCGTTCAGGCGCGCAGGGGCCGTCGTCGCCGAGGACGGCGGCCCGTCCGGCCATGCCCGCCCGGAAGGCCTCGGGAAGAGCAGCGCGCACGCGCGGGTCAACGCCGAGCGCCTCGAGGCCGGCGTAGGTGAGGGAGACGTTGCGGGCGGCGACCGGCTTCGCGCCCGGCCAGTCGACGGCGTCGGTGACGGTGCCCACAACCTGGTGGAGCCAAGCCCGGCCCGCACGGGCGTCGGGCACGTGCATGAAGAGGTGTGCGCCGCGTGTGTATCCGAACGGCCGCAGCACGTTGCCCTGCACGTGGTGCAGCGCAGGGATGGCGGCTCGACGCCGCCAGAGCGTCACGGCCCGAACTCGGCCCGGAAGGCCTTCTGGAGGGCGGCGGGCTCGAGGCCCTGGTTGGCCGCCGCGAACGCACCCAGGCGCCGACGGGCATCGATGCCGGCGACGATGTCCTGGACCGTGGCTTCGACCGTGGCGAAGGTGAGGTGGGGTCGGTAACAACGGGCCTCGAGCCAGGCCGTCTTCTCCTCGACGCTCGCCTGATGCGGCCAGCCGTCGCAGTGCTCCCACACGACCTGGGCCTCGGGCGGCAGGTTCTCGACCATCGACTGCAGGTACGGGCGGGCCGACACGTCGGTCACCGCCGAGAACAGCAGCAGTGGCGGACCGAGCCGGGTGAGCAGCACCCAGCGGGCGTAGTGGGTGCCGGGAACCGATGCGAACGGCCCGTCGGAACCGAGGGGCAGGACGCCCAGCGCGCCGCGCAATGACGGGAGCCGTTGCTCGGTCACCGCCGCCAGCAGCGTGACCCGGGTCGTCATCAGAGATCGACCTGCACGTCGGTCAACAGCCGCTCGTACTCGGCGAGGAAGTGGTCGGGGTCGGCGCCGGCGACGTCTTGCTTGAAGCGGCGCAGGCGGTCGTCAACCCGGAGGCCGGCGGCCGCCACCCTCGTGCTGGCTTCGGGGTAGGCGCACCAGTAGTGCTCGGCCGCAACTGCGTTGTCGTTGGTCCAACGCTGGTAGGGCCCGCTCGGGAACAGGCCCGGATAGCCCTCGGCGCTGCCCCACACCGCGCGCATGCGCCACGGCACGGCCCGGGCGAAGGCGTCGATGTACTGGTTGAGGTTCTGGTCGAAGTTGCTCTCGAACCACAGCCACGGTCGCTTCAGCGGTTGTCGTCGTCCGTTGGCGTCGGGCACGGCGTCGAGCACGGTCCAGTGCAGGAAATGGATCGTGGCCAGTCGCCGCATCGGGGCCGTCACCGCCCCCACGTGCCTGGACACGAAGAACAGCACGCGCAGCCACATGCGCCGACCGCTGCGGACCGGCATGAACAGCGTCGCCGCCGTCGACCGCCCGGCGTCGTCGTTCACACCGACGCCGCGGCGCGGGCCGCTTGGGTACGGGCGAGAAACGTGGGCGCGCTCATGCTCTCGTACAGGGCTTCGGCGGCGTCGAAGTGGCGGGCGGCCTCGTCATGGCGGCCGAGGAGGGTCGCAAGCTGGCCCAAGAAGTGGTCGGTCACGCCGCCGAAGATCGACACGCCGGTATATGCGAGGTGGTCGTGCCACGGTGCGAGGGCGTCGTAAAGCAAGGCGGCAGCGCGCTCGTCGGCCAGGCGGGAGGCTGCGTGGGAGAACATCACCATGCCGGCCAGCCAGTGGCCGTTGTACGGGATGCTGGCGAAGCCGTCGGAAGTGTTCTTGTCGAGCAGCGCACGTGCGTCGTCGAGACGGTCGCCCTCCGTATAGGCCGCCGCCAGCACACCCTGGAAGCCCGGGATACCGGGGTTTTCGGCGACGGCCCGTTCGAGCATGGGGATCACCTCATCGAGGCGGCCCTGTTCCCAGCGGACGGCGACCAGCTGCGCGGCCATGACCGGCACGGCGTCGGGCTGGTCGGTCGCGACGGCAATCTCGAACGCGCCATTGACGCCCGCCTCGGCAGCGTCGAGCCGCCCAGCGACCATCGCCAGCATGGCGTCGTCCACTGCGTACGCGTACCGCAGATACGAATGCAGTGAGACGAGCGGTTCGATCAGCGCCTGGCACCGCTCGATCTCGCCCACGTCGCCCACCTCCCAGCACACCCGGACGCGGCGTGAGGCAGCGAACCCGACCTGGACAGGGTCTCCCATGCTCTCGACGAGTTGCAGGTGAGCCGCCGAGTTCTCGAGCCGCTCGTCGCGAGTGGTCGGCACGCGTACGGCCTCGAATCGCAGGTTGAGGACGGCCGCCAGTGTCGTCGGGTCGTCCAGCCGCCGCGCAATGGCGAGCGCCTCGTCGCTGCGCGCCAGCCTGGCCTGCCAGTCGCCTTGATAGATCGTCTCCGCGGACAGGCAGGCGAGGAGCATGGCCCGGTTGGCGCTGTCGTCCGCTCCGACGACGTCGAGCGCCGCCTCGAGCACCCGCACCCGGTCGGTATCGACGACGCCGGCGACGCTCCGCCCTCCGCGCTGGTTGGCGAGGGCCGCCTGGACGAGGCGGTCGGCGTCACCGGACGCCTTGGCCGCGTCGGCGGCCTCCAAGAGCGTCGTACGGAAGGCGCCGATGCCCGCCGCCGCCTGGGCGGTGCCGAGGGCGATGAGCAGGTCGCAGCGTTGAGGCCGGAGGTCGCCGTACTCGCCCTCGTCCAAGTCGAGGACCTGCAGGCCCCTCTCGATGATGCCAACGGCGAGCTCGTAGGCCGACTGGTCGATGGCCTTGCGTCCTGCAGCCAGGGCGTAATCGCCCGCCTTCGGCAGGGCCCCATCGAGGGCGGCCTCGGCGAAGTGGTGGGCGAGGGCGTCAAGGTGACGGGATGCGTCGGGCGCCCGCTCCAGCGCCTCGCCTACTCGGCGGTGCAGGCGCATCCGGCGGGGCGACGAGAGCTCCTCGTACAGCGCCTGGCGGATGAGGGCGTGGGAGAACGTGTAGCCGGCGCCTGCCTCTTGCAGGAGTCCGGCGCGCGCCGCTTCCTCCAGGCCGGCGAGGACGTCGTCGGGGTCGATGTCCATCACCCGCTCGATGAGGCTGACCGGAAACGATTGCCCGACGACGGAGGCGATGGTGAGCACCTTGTCGGCCGTGTCCGACAAGCGGGCCAGCCGTCGCGTGACGACGTCGCGCACGCCCTCGGGGAGCCCCAGCTCATCGGGCGTCCCGTCGGGTGCGGCCGTCCACCGCCCGGTCTCGTCCTGGTAGACGGCACCGGACTCCACCAGGTTGGCGAGCACTTCGCCGACGAAGAACGGGTTGCCTTGTGTCTCCCGCCAGATGGCGTCGGCCAGGATGTCGACACGGTCGTCGACGTCGGCGCCCGCCGCCGCTCGCACGAAGGCGAGCACTCCGGCCGCGTCGAGGCCCGAGAGCGTGAGACGGTCGACGCCGGGCACGCGGCGAAGCTCGGCGAGCATGGCCGTCAGCGGGTCAGCCCGATTCAGCTCCGTCTCGCGATAAGTCGCGAGCACCACGACGGGAAGCTCGCGGCGGTGGACGATGTGGCCCAGCAAAAGCAGCGTCGGCTCCGACGCCCAGTGCAGGTCGTCGATGACGAGCACGACCGGCGCGGCGGAGGCCATGCCGGCGAGCAGGTCGACCACCGCCTCGAAGAGGATGTACCGCTCGGTCTCGGGATCACTGCGCGTGGAGGCGGGCAGGGCGAGAACTTGCCGCGAAAGCTCGGGGAGCAGCCGCGTGAGCTCGCCGATCCGGTCGCCGGCCTGGGCGCGCGCCGCCTGGGGCGTCAGCGCTTCGAAGTAGCGGCCGACCGCCTCGACGAACGGCTGGTACGGCGCTGCGAGGCCCTCGTCGCACCGCCCGTACAGGACGACGGCACCGGAGTCGTGGGCGGAGTTGGCCACATGGGTGACGAGGCGGGTCTTGCCGACGCCGGGCTCGCCGCCGACGAACGCCAGGCGGCGGTGGCCACGACGTGCGGCGTCGAGCGCGCGCTCGAGTGTGGCGACTTCCTCGGTCCGCCCGACGAAGAAGTCGTCTTCGGCCGGCACCAGGGGCGGTGGCAGCGGTGGGTGAGACGCGACGACGTGCGTCCCGGCGCCGCCGACCTCCCCGCCCTCGCCCACCCGCACCACGGCGAAGATCTCCTCGGGCCGGGTGATGTCGCGCAAGGTCTGGGTGCCGCGGCCGATCAGCGCCACGTCATCCGGAAGCTGGTCGACGACGAGCTCCGCCGTGGCGCGCGAACAGAGAATGT
>CADDZP010000126.1 GCA_902812475.1 Actinomycetota bacterium
GTCTTTGGCCTGACGCCGCTGGCATGATCCCCGGGATGGACGACGACATCGTGGTCTTGCTTGGCGAATGCCGGTGCCAAGCGGGCGACGCCTCCTGACCATTCACGGTGGGCGAGTCGGAGGTCTTCGTCATCGGCGCAGGCATCGTCGGGCTGTTGACGGCGCTCGAGCTCACCGACCGCGGCGTCGACGTCGTGGTCTTCGAGGCCGCCACCGTCGCTTCGGGAGCCTCCGGTGGGCTGGGCGAGCGCGGGATCAGGGCCAACGGCCGTCATCCCCTCGAACTCCCGCTCATGGCCCGCGCCTATGCGCGATGGGCTGACCTCGGCTACCGGCGCACCGGTCAGCTGCACGTGACCGAGCGGGAGGCGGACATGCCGGCGCTCGCCGAGCAGGCCCGCCGACAGCGACAGGCCGGCATCGCCAGCGAGCTGCTCGATGTCGCCGGAGTGCACGAGCTCGAGCCGGAGATCAGCGCCGCCGTCGTCGGGGCCGTGTGGTGCCCGCAGGACGGGACCGCCGACCACACGACGACGTGTCATCGCGTCGCCGGCGAACTTCGGCGCCGGGGCGTGAGCATCCGCGAGCACCAACCCGTGCGGCGCATGCCAGCGGCGCGCCGCGTCATCGTCACGGCCAACGGGGGAGCGGCGGCGCTGGTCGGCGTCGAGACGTTCGAGGTCTTCCCGCAGGCGCTGGTGGTCGACGGCCCGGCGGTGGCGCGCCATCTCATCGGCCACCACCACCGACGGGTGATCCTCAAGACGCTGGCGGGCGGCCAGACGATGCTCACGGGCGGCTGGCTGGGCCACGCCGGCACCGTCATAGACGACCACGTGCGAGCCAACTTCGAGGAGGCCGTGGCGCTGTACCCCGGTCTCGGGGACGCGGAGATCACCGCCGCAGCGGCCGACCGGGCCGAGGCGGTCAGCGCCGACCTGCTCCCGATCATCGACCACGACGACCGCGTCGCCGTTGCGACAGGCTGGAGCGGCCACGGCTTCGCGCTCGCCCCGGCGGTCGCCGAGCTGTTGGCCGCCTGGGTCACGACGGGACGGTGGTCGCCGCTCCTCGAGCCATTCCGCGCCTCTCGCTTGCGGGGCTGAGGTCGAACCTGCCGCCAAACGGGACGGGCGATATCGGACCGGCTTCCGGCGTGGCGGTAAGACTTGGGCGGGCCATTCCGTGCGCCTCGCTGGATACGGCACACGGCCGACCTCGTCAATTGTCCCTCGCCAGCAAGCGACACATCCGCCTCCGTGAGCGCTATGAGATCCGACGTGAACGCATAGCTGTCCTACCGCCTGTGCTACCGTGGTTTGAATGGCGCAACGCGAGAAGCGGTCGGTTTCCCTTCCACCCGAGCTGGCTCAGGCCATCGACCAGGCAGCCGCTGACGACGGCACCACCTTCAGCGCCTGGCTCGCAGACACCGCCGCCCACCGGCTCCGCCTCGAAGCCGGCCGACGGGCCATCGCCGAGTGGGAACGCGATCACGGCCCGCTCACCCCCGACGAGCTCGCCGACGGATTGGCCCGCGCCCGTGCGCTGCTGGGCCGTCCCAAGCCTCAGCGGCGTTCGCGTCGCCCGGCGTAGATGCCGGGAGTCACATACGACACCGGCGCGCTCGTCGCTGGCGAACGGAATGACCGTCGGATGTGGGCCCTTCACGCCGGCTTCCTCGCGGAGGACGTCACGCCGGTCGTGCCCGCTCCCGTTCTGGCCGAAGCTTGGCGGGGCGGTGCCCGACAGGCGAGCCTGTCGCGCCTCTTGGCCATGTGCGAGATCGAACCCATGAGCGAGGAGCAGGCGCGACAGGTAGGCGTGTTCGCAGGCAAGGCTGCCCACGACGACGTTGTTGACGTCACCGTGGCCGAAGGAGCGATGCGCCGCCACGACGCCGTCGTGACCTCCAACGAGGAACACGTCCGCCGCATCGCCGACGCCGCGAGAGTCCGACTGGGGATCGAACGCGTCTGAATCCCTGACGAAGCCACACCAACCGGCGTCGCCTCTTACGGGCGGCCGTACAGTTCGATCGTGGCCCGATGGCCCCGAACACGAGCGAGGCGCTCGTCAGCGGTGACCAGGGGCATCCCCAGCGCTTCAGCGAGCGCCACGTAGGTAGCGTCGTGGGCGGTCAGGTTGTGCCGTAGCTCCCAGATGCGGTCGCTGAGGGGCGCGTGGGGGTAGCGCTCCACGCCGAGTTCCGCGAGCCGCCGTCGTGCGAATCCGGCTTGCGTCGCCGTGAGGTGAGCGTCGAGCACCAGTCCTCGCAGGGCATGGAGCACCTCGACGTCCAGCAGGTGAGGAGCATGAAGGACAGGGGCTTCGGCCAAGCGGACGACGAGTTCGGGCGCGGGTGGGCCCACGAGTGCCTCGAGGACCGCCGATGCGTCAGCGACGAGCACGTTGGCTGCGGCGCTGACGGCGGCCCTCCTGAATCGCCCCGACGACGGCGGCATGGTTGACGCCCCAGTCCCGCTGAGAGGCGCGCATGAGGACCTCCGCGTTCTGCGATCGTCGGGCGACGCGTCGCAACTCTTCGAGCACATAGTCAGACAGCGAGACGCCGGCTTCTGCCGCCCGCTTTCGAAGCTCTGCGTGGACGGCGTCAGGCACCTTGCGGACCTGAATCACCTTCATGTTGCTAGTTCTACACCCATTTTGGGTGCAGCGAGGAGTTGGGTGGGCGAAGACAACGCCGCAGAGTTCGAGCGCTGCGCGCTTTGCGTGGCGCGGGTCGAAGGTGCCCTATTCGGCCATGTACCGGCCTCGGCCGCGCTTGGCCTGTTCGCCGTGGTGTGCGTTGCGCTCATCGCGTACGAGGCCATCCACCACAGGGAAGAGCGGGCTGCGATACGCGCTCGCCGCGCAGCTTTGAGTGCAGCCGATATCGCTCGCGTCGAGAGCGAGAGGCGCTAGAGGTCGACACAACGTCGTCATACCGCTCGGTGGGCGAATGGAACCAACACCCTGGTGGACCGATGACAAGCCTCGCCCACACGGGCGCTGCGGGGGCCGCACAGAAGGCGCCGCCGCGGCACTCTTCATCCGAGCCAAGCCAGCGCTCGGCGCGACCGCTGACATGGCAGCACGCGCTACCGCATGTCGTGGAGCGTCTTCTCGATGTCGGACGTAAGGAGGTAAAGGTCGAGGCTCTCGGGGTCACCGGGGTCGAGTGGCTCGAAGCCGAAGTCCTCCCACCACACGCGTGAATGCTGGTTGATGGCGGTGACGACGACCGCACGACACGCGGCGCGCTGATTCACGTCGACACCGGTCGCCAGGGCGTGGGCGACGAGCGCGGTCCCGAGGCCCTGGCCGGCGTGCTGGCGGTCGACGGCCAGCCGACCGATCAAAAGCGCCGGTACGGGATCGGGCCCGCCCTTGGCGACTGGCCTGGGAGCGGCAGAGCGGTCGACCGTCGTCATGGCGAGCGACGCGTAGGCGACCATGACATCGTCGGCGTCGACGATCACCCAAGTGGCGGTGGTGTGCGCCCGGCGGCTCTGGCCGGCGCAGCGCGTGAGCCACTCGTCGAGGCTGGCGTCGCCACACTCGAACGCCGAGCGGTCGTGGCGGGACGGATCGAGGAGCTGGGGGCGGCGATAGTCAGCCAAGCCAGCCGAACTTGCGCCGCCGGCCCAAGCCATCGGCTAGATGCTTGTTCACGCGCCCCGGTCGCTCCAACGCCTGGCTGAACACTGGGGCGGCATCAGGGCTGAGCGAGATCAAGGATCGCTCGGCCAGTACCGACTCGGCTTCTTGCGCGGCGGCACGAAGCACGAACGCGGACATCGTCAGGTGTGCGGCAGCTGCGGCCTGCTCGAGCAGGCGCTTCGACTCCGGGTCAACACGAAGTTGGAGACGGTCGTCCTTCACGCTTGCGATGTACACACATTGACAGTACGCGACAGGGGTGCCAAAGACAGGACACACCTCAACAGGCAGCTGTGCTTCTGTAGAGTTACTCGCGTCCCTGTCCGACCCTGAACCGAGCCGGCGCCGCAAAACCCAGCTGACACTCCGCAGTAGCCGCGAACGCCAGTCGCGAAAAAGAGCAGGTCAGGGACCCAAGACCGGGGAGTGGCGCAGTGGTAGCGCACCTGCTTTGGGGGCAGGCGGTCGGGGGTTCAAATCCCCCCTCCCCGACCACTCTGACCAGCCATGACAGGCTGGCGTCCGAACACCGCAGGAGTCCATGTATCAGCGGTGTATCAGGGCGAATAGGGGACGGCCATGGGGTGGAAGGCCACGGGAGAGCCGACCGTTCGGAAGCAACGGTCCAAGTGGGTTGTGCGCGTCGACGGCATCGACACAGACGGGCAGCCATCGGCCGCGACAGCTCGGCACCTACCCGTCCCGTCGCGCTGCGATGAACGCGGCGCGCGAGGCCGCTGCAAGTGGCCGCACTGCAGAACGAGGAACCGTCGCATGGCTCGTGCGTCGCTACGTCGCCTCGCGGAGCGACGTGTCACTCAAAGCCCGTGAGCAACACACGTGGGCCATTCGCCACATCGACGCGGGCCTTGGCGCCGTCAGTGTCGACCGCCTCGACCGCGACGATGTCGCCGGGTGGCTGGAGGGGTTGGCGGCGGGCGGGGAGCTCTCGCGGCGAAGCATCCAGATCTGCCGCAACGTGCTCCGCGCCGCCCTGAGCGATGCGGTAGAGGAGGGAATCATCCGCCGCAGCCCGGCTGCCCGAGTCCCGATGCCCAGAGAGGTCGTCAAGCGAGCACGAGAGCGTGAGATCGAGGCATGGAGCCACGAGGACGTGCAGCGATTCCTCGAGGCGACCGCCGACCACCGCTGGGCAGCGGGCCTCCGGTTGGCCGTTCTCTACGGTTTGCGACGCAGCGAACTACTCGCCCTGAAGTGGGACGACCTCGACGTGAAAGGCGCGAAGCTGCGGATTGACGAGGGACTCGTCCCGATCGTCGGCGGCGCCACGTGGACCGAGACGAAGAACGCGCGGTCTCGCCGCTTCATCCCCCTCGACGCCGAGACGATAAAGGCGCTCGCGCAGCGCCGCCGTGACCAGGCGACGGAACGACTCCTCGCAGGACCCAACTGGATCGACCACGACCTCATCTTCACGACTCGCCTCGGCAAGCCGATCATGCCCCGCAGCTTCGACCGCACCTTGGAACTAACCGTCGCCACCGCCGGCGTACCCCGGCTCAGCTCGCACGGCCTGCGCCACACCGCCGCAACTCACATGGTCCAGACGTCGCGGGACCTCGGAGAACTGCGGGCTGTCGCCGATGTGCTCGGCCACGGCCCCGAGATTCTGTTGCGCGTCTACGCGCACGCACTACCTCAAAGCGTGCGCGCCATTGCTGAACGGATCGGCGAAAGAGCCGGTTCCAGCGTGAAGGCGACCAAGGGCCAGCTGGCTCCTTGACAGCTGCTGCGTCGAGCGACACGGCGCCCCAGCTGCGCTTGGATGCCCGCGCATTCTGGCGCCACATTCTGTGCTCCATCGAATGGCGCCGAGCGGCAGTTAGATCGTCCTTGACGAGGTCTAGGAGCGCTACGCGCTTGCGCCAGTTGCTGCGCCCAGCGCGGCACTTCGAGGCGGGTGCGGCGAGTCGAGCACACGCGCGTTCTGGGCCGCCCTCAGGTACGCAGCGCCCAGCCCATCGGTGCGCGCGAGAGCAGGCGCCAGCTCTGACACGACGGCGTGGCCAGCCAGGCGGATGTCCTCACGGCCGTTGGCAGACCGCTTCCCGTCGCCGAAGGCGTGCCAAGAATCAGGGCCTTTGGCAACGGTAAGTGAGCTCGCGGCGCTCACACGATCCGATAGGTCTGTATGGCGTGCGCCACTGGCACGCCGTCGGCGTCGGTCGCCGCAATCTCGGTGAAGGTCAGTTCCTTGCCCCGCCGCACGGTGCGCGCGTGGCAGAGGAGATCTGACTGCTTGCAGGCACCCACGTACTGGATCGACAGCGAGATCGTCGAGGCCCGGGCGCCTTTGTCGAAGTCGTGATTCGACCACGCGGCCGCGGCGCCCGCCGTGTCGAGCAGGGCGGCCACCACACCCCCGTGGTAGAAGGTGCCGTCGTTGGTGAGGTCGGCCCGAAACGGCAAGCGGATCGTGACGTCGTCAGGCTCATAGCGCTCGAAGACGATGCCGAGGCCCTGCAAGTACGGCGTCTTGGGCATGATGGCGGGCACCGCCTGTCGGCGTGTCCGCTGCTCCTCTTCGGTGAGCGCCATGGCTGCCTCCAAGTTGACTCCCGGCTCAGAAGGACACCTAATATATTGACTGATGAGTCAGTCAGCGGTAGACGGGGCCATGGAGCACCTCGGTGGCGAGCACTCCAGGGCCACGGCCCTCGTCCTGGAGCAGCCTCGCACGCTGACCGAGCATCGTCTGCCCTTGCCCGAGGTCGGCGACGACGACGGCCTCCTCCGCGTCGAGGCGTGCGGGCTCTGCGGCACCGATCATGAGCAGTACACCGGCGCGCTGCCGGCCGGCTTCGCCTTCGTCCCTGGCCACGAGACGGTCGGGATCGTCGAGGCCGTCGGCCCGAAAGCTGCGGAGCGCTGGGGCGTGCGGTCCGGCGATCGGGTGGCCGTGGAGGTCTTCCAATCGTGCAGGCAGTGCGAGGAATGCCTCGCCGGGACCTACCGCCGCTGCGAGCGGCACGGGATGGCGGACATGTACGGGTTCGTGCCCGTCGACACGCCGCCCGGCCTCTGGGGCGGGTACGCCTCCCACCAGTACCTGGGTCCGGACAGCCTGCTGCTGCCCGTCCCTGACGTCCTCGACCCGGTCGTGGCCACCCTGTTCAACCCGCTGGGCGCCGGCATCCGCTGGGGCGTCACGGTCCCGGGCACAGGCCCGGGCGACGTCGTCGCCGTTCTCGGTCCGGGCGTGCGCGGGCTGTCGGCCTGCGCGGCAGTGAAAGACGCGGGGGCGTCGTTCGTCATGGTCACCGGCGTCTCGCCCAACGACGACGAGCGGCTGGCGCTGGCGAAGGAGTTCGGGGCCGACCTGGCCGTCGACGTCTCGATCGCCGACCCGGCCAAGGCCCTGCGGGAGGCAACCGGGCAGGGCGCCGACGTCGTGGTGGACGTCACGGCCAAGGCACCCGGCGCCCTGGCCCAGGCGATCGCCATCGCGCGCGTGGGCGGGACGATCGTGCTCGCCGGCACACGCGGGTCGGCCGAGACCCCAGGGTTCTGGCCCGACCTCGTCGTGTTCAAGGAGCTGCGCATCCTGGGCGCCCTCGGTGTCGACGCCGAGGCCTACCGGGCGGCCCTCGACCTGCTGGCCAGCGGCCGCTACCCCTTCGCCGACCTGCCCCGCCGGCGCGCCACCCTCCACGACGCCGAGGACCTGGTCCGCTCGATGGCCGGCGAGGGCGACGGCGCGATCCCGGTCCACGGGGTGATCACGCCGTGACGGGCGCCCCCCGTATCGCGCCGCTCTCGGTCGACGACGCCAAGGCCGCCGCTGTGCAGGCCGGCGTCCCCGAGCTGGCCGCCGAGCTCAGTGTGTTCCGCGTCTGGCTGCGCCACCCCAAGCTCGCCCGGTGGATGTCGGACATCCTCATGGGCCTGCTGTGGGAGGGGACGCTCGACGCCCGCCTGCGGGAGCTGGTGATCATGCGCCTGGGGTGGATCACGGGCTCGGACTACGAGTGGACCCAGCATTGGCGCATCGCCGTGGGCGTGGGCGTCTCGGAGGCCGACCTCGTGGGGGTCAGGGATTGGGTGCGCCACGACGGCTTCGGCCCAGCAGAGCGGGCGGTGCTCGCGGCCGTCGACGAGGCGGTAAGGGACGGCGTCCTCAGCGAGCCCACGTGGGCGGCCTGCTGTGAGCACGTCGGTGCCGACTCCCGTGTGCTCCTCGAACTGGTGACGGCCATCGCCCTGTGGCGCATGGTGTCGACCGTGCTGCGGACGCTCGAGGTCCCCCTCGAAGAGGGCGTGGCGCCGTGGCCGCCGGACGGCCGGGGGCCGGCATGAGCGCAGCGCGAACGGGGCGGGCAAGGGCTGTCGGCGACGAAGGCAAGGAGCGCCGGCGGGAAGCCATCCTGGCCGCCGCCAAGCGCGTCTTTGCCAAGAAGGGCTACCACGCCACGACGATCGCCGACGTGGCCAAGGCGGCGCGCATCTCCTACGGCTCCGTGTACTGGTACTTCGACTCCAAGGACGCGCTCTTCCATGCGCTCATGGACAGCGAGGAGCTGGCCCTGCGCCGCCACATCGACGCCGCCTTGGAGGGCGTCGAGGACGGCGAGGCCGCCTTCCGGGCGTCGGTGCGGGCCACCTTCGAGTTCTTCGAGGGCGACCGCAACATGGTGAAGCTGCTGTTCCGCGACTCGTTGGTGCTCGGCGAGCGCTTCGACCGGCACCTCGCCGGGATCTACGAGGGCTTCATCGCCGACATCGAGCACACGATCGCCGAGGCACAGGCGGCCGGGGAGGTCATCGACGCGCCGCCCCGCATGATCGCCTTCTCGGTCGCCGCCCTGATCGGCCAACTGGCCCTGCGCCGGCTGGCCACCGACGACGGCGTGGCGGCCGCCGTGGTGGCCGACTTCGTCGTCACTCTCCTGCTCGACGGGCTGCGGCCCAGAAGGGAAAGGTCATGAACACCGCACTGGTCCAGGTCCTGGGCGCCGTCGCCTACGGCGAGCTCAAAGCGTATGAGAACGCCAAGGCCGAGGCAGAGACGGCCCCCGACGAGGCCACGCGTCGGCGCCTGCGCACGGTCGCCGCCGAGGAGCTGCGGCACCACAAGGGCTTCGTCGCCCGCTTGGAAGCCCTGGGTGCCGACCCCGAGCGGGCCATGCGCCCGTACCGCAGGCCACTCGACCGCTACCACGGCAAGCGACCGACCGATCCGGTCGCCGCCGCCCTCTACGGGTACCTGGGCGAGGGAGTCGCCGACGACCTGCTCGGCTGGCTGCGCCAGGTCGTCGACGCCGACACGGCGGCGTTCATCGACACCGTCATCGCCGACGAGGTCAACCACGAAGCGGCGGCCGCCGAAGAAGGGCGGGCCGCGCTCGAGACCGAGCCGCGCGCCCGCACGCGCGCCGGCAAGGCGGCACGAGGCATGGTCGTCCACAT
>CADDZP010000127.1 GCA_902812475.1 Actinomycetota bacterium
GGACCGAACGTCCACAGCTCGCCGCTCGGCGCTCGCACCTCGACGCGCACCGGGGCGTCGGGCACGGGCCGCCCCCGGGCCTGATAGCTGTTGGGCACGGTCCGGGCGCCGATGAAGGCGACGTGGCGCAGACGGTCGTTGGGCGCCCGTGCCACACCCAGGGCGTCGGCCACGTCCTGGCCGTGGGCCCACGTCTCCATGATGCGGGCGGTGATCGACGACGCGACGCTCATGTCCGGCCCGTACCACGGCACGCGCCATGACGGGTCGGTGGCGCGGGCGACCTCGACCAGGCTGCGGCGCGTCCGCTGGAACCATGCCAGGGTGTCGGGACCGTCGTAGCGCCGGCTGTCGGCGACCATGCGGTCGGGGAAGTCGGGCTCGGAGAGCGCCTTGTCCCGGGCGGCGATGAATCCGTCCCGGTCGGTCATGGCTTCGCGTGCGCGCTCGTCGAAGTAGGCGAGGTGGCCGACCTGGTCCTTCACGTCCCACCCTTCGGCGGGTGTCGGGGTCGACCAGCCCGCTGCGTCGAGTTCGGCGACGAGAGCCACGAGGTCGGCTGTTTCGGCCATGAGGTCGTCGCACAGCTGCCCGATGTCGGTCGCCACGGACCGCATCTTTGCCGACGGCGAGTCTGTCCGAGCGCCAGCCCCGGCTTCGGGGTAGCAGGAGGGCGCGCGCGACACTCGCCCATGTCCCTTTTCGACCTCCCGCCCGACGTCACCAAGCTCGAGGACTCCGACGACGCCATCGTCGTCGTGCAGAGCGAGGGCGCGGTCGTGCTGATGACGAAGGCGGCCGAGGAGCTCCTGGGCGTCTCCTCCGAGGACATGGTGGGCGAGTTCGTGGAGATGCTGGTTCCCGAGAACAAGCGATGGGGCCACCAGGCGTACCGGCGGGGTTACCTGGCCGAGCCCGCCGACCGCGAGATGGACCCCGGTCTCTACCCGGAGGCCGAACGCCCGGATGGCACGCTCGTTCCGATCGCCGTGCGGCTCGAGCCCATCAGGGTCGACGGCGAGCTCTACGTGGCTGCCCACATGAGCGAGCGCGAGCGCACGGCCGAAGAGCTCGAGGCCGCGGCCGAACAGGGCTCGTAGCGGCCCCGTTATCGTTTCGCCATGGTCCTCGTGGCCTTCGTGCTCGTCATCCTGGCCGCTGTCACCTTCGCCGCGGGCATCGCGGCCTCGCGCACGAACGACGCCCTCGTCTACGTGTCCATCGCCTTCAGCCTGGCGGCCTTCGTCATCCTGGCCATCGCCAGCCTGCGGGCCCGGCAGGCGACCAGGCCCGTTCCCGAGGCCGAGCCCGTCCCGCCTGACCGTGCCCTCGATGAGACCGAGGCCCACGCCGGGCCGCTCCTGGGCGGCCTCAACGACTCCCAGCTCGACATGCGGCCGACCTGGCGGCGGCGAGGGGAGCGAGCGGTGGCGGTCGAGCCCGATGAGGACGAAGTCGAAGAGCAACTCGACGACGAGGAGGACGAGGCCGATTTCGAGGTCCCCGTGATCACTCCCGAGCTCGACTGGGGCCGCATCGAGGGCGACGTCGACGAGGAGCCGACGGCCACGTTCTCGCTCGTCTTCGACGACGAGGAGGAGCGCGAAGCCGAAGCCGAAGCGGAACTCGAAGACGAGCTCGAGGAAGAGCCGGCGCTCGAGGCCGAGGACGAGGTCGGCGAAGAAGAAGGGAGCTCGTTCTTCGTCGAGTACGACGACCTGACGGCGGCGGAGATCCTTCCGCTGCTGCCCGGACTCGACGCCGACGGCCTGCGCTGGGTCCGCACCCGGGAGCGGGGCGGAGCCAAGCGGGCGACGGTGCTCAACCGGGTCGACGAGCTCATCGCCGAACAGGGACGCGGGCGGTCGGCCGCGTCCAAGCGTCCGGCGGCAAAGAAGGCGGCCAAGAAGGCGACCACCAAGACGACGACCAAGACGACCACGAAGGCGACCAAGAAGAAGGCGGCGCCGGCCCGGCGGGCGGCGAAGAAGAGCACGGGGCGGCGCTGACCGCGGCGGCCTTCGCGCCCGGGCCTCGTGCCGTCCCTCGCCGGTTCGCTCGGTAGGTTCCTCCGCCGTGGATGTCCTGGCCATAGGCAATGCGCTGGTCGACGTGCTGGCGACCGTCACCGACGAGCAGATGGACGAGCTGGGCATCGTCAAGAACAGCTACGAGCTCGTCGATGCCGAGACCGCTGACGCGCTGTACGAGGCGATGCCGCCCGCCGTGGAGATCTCCGGCGGAGCGGCAGCCAACACGGCCGTCGGCGTGGTTTCCCTCGGTGGGACCGCGGGCTACATCGGCCGGGTCCGGGACGACCAGCTGGGCGCCGTCTTCACCCACGACCTGCGGGCCACCGGAGTCGAGTTCGCCACGCCGCCCGTCCAGGACGGGCCCCCAACCGGACGGGCGCTCACACTCATCACTCCCGACGCCCACCGCACGTTCAGGACGTACCTGGGGGCGGCGAACTGTCTCGGCCCAGGCGACATCGACGCGGACCTCGTCGCCGCCGCCGAGGTCACGTACCTCGAGGGCTACCTCTGGGACCCCCCCGACGCCAAGGATGCCTTCCGCAAAGCCATGAGGCTGGCCCACGACGCGGGCCGGCGCGCCGCCCTCACGTTGTCGGATCCGTTCTGTGTGCAGAACTGGGGCCACGAGTTCGCCGAGCTGCTGGAGCAGCGCCAGGTCGACATCCTGTTCGCCAACGAGGCGGAGCTGCTGACGCTGTACCCGGGGTCGTTGGCTGACGCCATCGACCGGATTCGCGACCGATGCGCGCTGGCGGCGATCACGAGGAGCGAGCACGGGTCGATCGTCGTGAGCGGCGACGAGACGCACGAGGTCCCGGCGGACCGGGTGGCCGAAGTGGTCGACACGACCGGCGCTGGCGACTTGTTCGCCGCCGGATTCCTGTTCGGACTCACCCACGGTGAACCGCCGCGCCGCTGCGCGGAGCTCGGCAGCGTGTGTGCAGCCGAGGTGATCTCGCACGTGGGTGCCCGCCCGCAACATGACTTGGCCGAACTGGTGGCATCCTCGTAGGGATGCAGGTCGACGCCGGCGAGCGTGCGCACCGTCCCGTCGCGCTGGCGCTCGTTGTCGGAGCAGCGGTCGCCGTCGCCGCCATCGGGCTGATCATCTCGATCATCGCCATCCCCTTCTTCGCCCTGGCCCGCTTCGCCGAGCCGGGCACGGGCCTCGACAACCCCTTCATCCGCACGGGCCTGATCAAGGTCGCCCTGCCCGCCGGCCTGGTGCTGGGCACGGTCACGGGCCTGGCCGTCGGCCGCTGGTACCGCAGGGGGGGACGGCTCCCCGAGGAATAGGAGGGGGTCGCCAGTAGGTTCGAAGGACCATGGAGGACCCGCTCTGCCTTTTGACCGTGCACGCCCATCCCGACGACGAGTCGTCGAAGGGGGCTGGCACCGTGCACAAGTACCACGAGCAGGGCGTCCACACCGTGCTCGTCTGCTGCACGGGCGGAGAGGCGGGCGACATCCTCAATCCGGCCATGGACAAGCCCGAGGTGCGGGAGCGGCTGCACGACGTGCGCATGGAGGAGCTGGCGCGGGCCACCGAGCTCATCGGCTACGACGACGTGGTCATGCTCGGCTACCGCGACTCCGGCATGCCCGACACGCCCGAGAACGAGGACCCGCGCTCGTTCGCCAAGGGCGAGTTCGACGAGGCCGTTGGACGGCTCGTGGCGGTGATCCGCAGGCAGAAGCCCCAGGTGATCGTCACCTACGGCGACGACCAGCAGGGCTACCCGCACCCCGACCACATCCGCGTGCACGAGATCACGCTGCCCGCGTTCGAGGCCGCCGGTGATCCCGACGCTCACCCCGACGCTGGCCCGCCGTGGCAGCCGCTGAAGCTGTACTACGTGGCCTGGGCCCGGGCGCGCATCGTCGCCCTGCACGAGAAGTTCCAGGAGCTCGGGCTCGAGTCGCCGTTCGACGAGCGCTGGTTCGAGCGTCCCTCCCAGGACCACCGAATCACGACGCGCATCGACGTGCGGGAGCACGACGACGCCCGGCGCAGCGCCCTGCTTGCCCATGCCACCCAGATCGACCCGGAGTCGCCGTTCTGGTTCGGGCTTCCCGCCGAGGTGGCGCGCGAGGCGTACCCCTACGAGGACTACGTCCTCGCCCGTTCCCTGGTCGACAGCGACACCCCCGAAGACGACCTGTTCGCCGGGATACGCGTGAGCGACCGCGCCTGATCTACGATCCCGGCGCAATCGGCCTACGAGGAGGAGCGCATGGCGAAGTACCTGTCGCAGGAGTGGCTGGACGAAGGCCGCAAGCTTGCTGAGGAGTTCCCCGAGCGACCCGGCGCCAGCGCCCGCATGCAGTACGTGGTCACCGGCACGCCGGAAGGCGATGTGAAGTACTACTGGGTTCTCGAGAACGGCAAGATCCAGGAGTCCACGCTGGGCGAGGACCCCAACGCCGACTTCACGATCACCACGACCTACGAGGACTCGCGCAAGATCCAGGATGGCGAACTGGATCCGAACGCTGCCTTCATGCAGGGTCGGATGAAGGTCACCGGGAACATGGGCAAGCTCATGGCCCTCATGCCTCTCACCCAGAGCCCCGAGTACAAGGCCATCCAGGAGAAGATCCGGGCGGTCACCGACTACTGAGGCCGTTCCCCACGGGCACGGCCGGCGTCAGCTGCTGACGTCGATCGTGCCCTTCATGAACGAGTGGACCTGGCAGTGGTACTTGAACGTCCCTGCCTTCGAGAGCGTGATCGTCTTCGGTCCGCTGCTCTTCATGAAGATGCCGGTGTCGAAGCCGCCGTCATCCGCCGTCACGCTGTGAGGGACATTGTCGTCCAGGATGGCGACAGTGACCTTCGCGCCCGCCTTCACGTTCAGCGGGTCGGGGCTGAACTTGAAGTCCTGGATGGTGATGTTGTCGCTGGCGCCGCCCTCGGCCGTGATCGTCGTGTTCCCCGCGCTCGAGGTCGGGCCGCTCGCCGTGGATGGCGTCGTGCCCGAGCTCGAGGACTTGTTGTTCCCCGACGACCCGCACGCCACCGCTCCGAGGGCGAGAACGGTCATTGTCAGCACGAGAAGGCGACGGCAGAGCGTCGACACGGGGCAGGAGGCTAGCGAGCAGGCCCTGGCGCCATCGATCAACTGCGGCGCTGCAGGTCCCTGAGCTCCCGGTAGCCGATCAACGTCGCCCCCGCCCGCTCGGCGAGGGCGCGCAGGGTGCTGTGGCCCGTGATGAGGTCGTGGTCGTCGACCCGGGCCGCCCAGTCGGGGGCGAAGGCGCGCAGCTCGGGCGTGTCGACCGCCGGGTGGACGTAGACCTCGGTGACGCCGGGCCGGAGGTCGGCAAGTGCCCGTTCGATGGCTCGCCGGCTGCCCACGCCGCGGACGTAGAGCAGGTGGTCGGGGAAAAGCACCCCCTCCTCCGCCGCCAGCTGCCGGAACGGGAAGCCGACGACGCGCTCGGTGGACGCCCCCGACAGTCGCATGGGCAGGCCGAAGTCGACGGCGAGCTCAAGATAGACGTCGAAGAACTCCGGGCGCAGCTGCACCGTGCCCATGTGCGAGTCGAGGTGACTCACGTCGAAGCCCCAGTAGATGGCCCGCTCGACCTGGGCGCGCAGCTCTCGGCGGACCTCGTCCAAGTCGGCGTGGTCCCACACGTCCTCGACCGTGCGTGGGAACCCGCCGTCGCCGTCGAGGAGCGACGGGGACTGCGTGATCGGCCCCCAGCGATACAGGTCGTACTCGGCGTTGAGCGTCAGGTGCACGCCGACGTCCTCGCCGCGATAGCGCGCCGCCGCGTCGCGCGCCCATGGGCAGGGGACCATCAGCGTGGCGCTGGTGGCGACGCCCTCACGCAGGGCCTCGTACACACCGAGGTTGGCGGCGTGGCTCGACCCCAGGTCGTCGCAGTTGACGATCAGGAGCTTGGCATCAGGGCGGAAGCCCAGCTGCTCGGCGAGCACGCTCATTCGCTCCGAAGGTAGCGACGTCTGGATGGGAAGGTCGTTGGTCGGGACCACACGCCGACCAAAGTCCCCGGTCGGCGTCACGGGCCTGCGCGGCGGCGCCCACGAACTCCGATGCGTGGGCCACGTTGGGCGGGAACGTGTACGTGACGGCGTACCCGTCGTGGACGAGCGAGAGATTGACGAACAGGTCGTCCTTGGCCCGGTACACGTAGGCGAGCAGGCGCTTGTACTGGTCGCGCTGCTCGACGTCGCCCACGAGCCGGACGGGTGTGCCGGGCGGCAGCAGCGACTTGGTCCGGTTCGACGCGGCGATGGCGAAGCACTGCACCGGCGTGTTCGGTTTGACGCTCTCGGGTGTATCGATGCCAAGAAGCCTGACCCGGTCCCGCCGTCCGCTGATGCGGACGACGATCGTGTCGCCGTCGACAACGCGCTCGACGGTGGCGCTGCCGGGCGGCTGGGTCTTCGCTCTTGTTGCACCGGCATTCGAGCAGGCGCCGACGAGCGCCGCCGCCAAGACGACGGCGAACAGGGACAGGGCACGACGGCCCATTGGACTCTCCTGAAACTCGGGTGGTTTGGAGGAGCGGGCCTAGCGCCGCTCGATGATGGTCCCCGTGCCGAGGCCGCCGCCGCAGCACATGGTGACGAGACCGACCGTGACGTCGGTGCGCTCGAGCTCGTGCAGGGCGGTGGTGACCAGACGCGCTCCGGTGCAGCCGACGGGATGGCCGATGGCGATGGCACCGCCGCCGGGGTTGACCTTGTCCATGTCGGGCTTGAGCTCACGCTCCCAGGCGAGGACGACGGAGGCGAACGCCTCGTTGATCTCGACGGTGTCGACGTCGGCCATGCCCAAGCCGGACCGCTCGAACAGGCGGTGGGTGGCGTCGATCGGGCCGGTGAGCATCAGAACCGGGTCGACCCCGAGGAGGGTCTGGTGGGTGAGGTGGGCGCGGGGCTCGAGCCCGAGACCAGCGGCCCTCTCCGCCGACATGAGGAGCACGGCGGCCGCGCCGTCGGAGATCTGCGACGACGTGCCCGCGGTATGGACGCCGTCCTCGCGGGCGACCGGCTTCAGGGCGGCCAACTTCTCCATCGACGTCTGGCGCAGGCCCTCATCCCGGTCGACCCGCAGGGTGTCGCCCGTGGGCTTGCCCTCGTCGTTCAGCACGGGCGCGTCGATGGCCACGACCTCGCGCTCATACCGGCCCTCCTCCCACGCCCGGTTGGCCCGCACCTGGGACTCGAGGCCGAAGGCATCGGTGTCGCGACGGGTGATGCCCCATTTCTCGGCGATGCGCTCGGCTCCCTCGAACTGCGAGGTGAGCTCGTACTGGGCGAAGTAGCTCTTCGGCAGCGGCCGCCCCGGGCCCGCCTTGGTGGCCGACCCGAGGGGTATGCGGCTCATCGACTCGACGCCGCACGCGAGGACCACATCGGCGGCGCCCGACGCCACCAGGCCCGCGCCGAGGTTGGTGGCCTGCTGGGACGACCCGCACTGGCTGTCGACCGTCGTGGCGGCCACGGTCATGGGCAGGCCGGCGGCCAGCCACGCCGTGCGGGCGATGTTGAACGACTGCTCGCCCGACATCGTCACGCACCCGCCCACGACCTGGTCGACCTCGGCGGGGTCGATGCCGGCCCGCTCGACTGCAGCTTTCTGCACGGCGCCCAGGAGGTCGGCCGGGTGCATGGTGGACAGCCCGCCGCCCCTGCGCCCGATGGGGCTGCGGACGGCCTCGACGATGACGACGTCAGCCATGGTCGGAGACTAGGCGGCCTTCCGGCTGTTGGCCCGGGCCTGTGCCAGCGCCCGACGGGCCTGTTCCAGCCCGCGACGACCCACTTCGCGCGTCTCGCGATCGATGCGCCAGCGCCGGTCGGGCGGCTCGATCAGGTGCAGCTGGTCCTTGCTCTTGCTCATGTCCACGAGCATGACAGGGGGGTATGACAAGAACTCTTCCTCGGCGAACAAGCGCTCCCCGGCGGGGGCGACGGCGACAGCCAGGGACGCTCAGACGGGCGAGCCGGGTGCCACCAGGGGCCAGGGGCGCTCGCGTTCGGCGACGAGGCCGAGGTCGAGGAGCAGGGCCTCTTCGTGCCTGCGGGCGTAGACCTGCAGGCCGACAGGGAGGCCGGCGCCCGAGAGCCCGGCGGGGATCGATACGGCCGGGTGGCCCGTCATGTTGGCCGGGATGGTGAGACGGCCCGTGTCGAAGGGGTCGACGAGTTGGTCGCCGATCTTGGTGGGTACCGGGCCCTCGGCCGCGAAGGCCTCGTAGGGGTTGGTGGCGCAGATGATGAGGTCGGTCTGCTCGAACAGGTCGGCCATCGCCTCGTTCATGTCGACCCGGAACCCCTCGAGGCGGGCGGCGTGCTCGGCCCGGTACATGTCGGCGAACCCCATGCCCATCCGCAGCTCGTCGGTGAGCTCGTCGGCCCGGTCGGGGAGGTACTTGCGCAGCATCTTCAGCGCACCGGGCAGGCCGGCCATCGCCCACACCGGGCCCGGCTGGGGGAACTCGATCTTCACGTCGACCTGGCGCAGGCCGGCGGCCTTGATCAGCGCGTCGGCGAAATCCGAGACGATGGCCTCGACCTCCGGATGGATCACGGCGCCGCCCATGGTCGGGTCGACGGCGACCCGCAGCCCGCGAACGTCGTGGGCACCCAGGCCCGCCTCCCAGCCCTCGACCCGGGGCAGGCTGTGCGGATCCCGGGGGTCGTAGCCGTTGACGACGTCGAGCCAGCGGGCGGTGTCGCGCACCGACCGGGCCAGGCACCCGAGCACCACGGTGAGCGGCTCGATCTCGGCGTAGGGACCCCGCGGGTACCTGCCGTAGGTCCCCTTGAGCCCGAACAGCCCCGAGTACCCCGACGGGATGCGGATGGACCCGCCGCCGTCACCGCCCGCTGGCTCGACG
>CADDZP010000128.1 GCA_902812475.1 Actinomycetota bacterium
GGGCGCCAAGGCCCGCCAGTCGTGGCTCGCGTCGCAGCTCAAGGCGGCGCCGATCGACCTCGACGCCGACGCGACCGCACACGTGGCCGACCACCTGGGGGAGGACGTCGGACGCCTGCCCGCCCTTGTCGAGCTGCTGGCCGCTGCCTACGGCGAGGGCGCCCGCCTCGGGGAGGACGACGTGGCGCCGTTTCTGGGCGAGGCAGGCAGCGTGGCGCCGTGGGAGCTCACCGACGCCATCGACCGGGGCGACACCGCCGCCGCCCTCGAGAATCTCCACCGCCAGCTGGGTGCCGGCCGCCATCCGCTGGTGATCCTTGCCAGCCTGCACAACCACTACACGCGCATCCTGCGCTTGGAGGGCGCCGACGCAGCCGATGAGAAGGCGGCGGCCCAGATGCTCGGCATCACGGGCTCCACGTTCCCGGCCCGCAAGGCCCTGAGCCAGGCCCGCCGCCTGGGCCACGACGCCGTCGCTCGCGCCATCTCTCTACTTGCCGACGCCGACCTCGCCCTCAAGGGCGCCATCGAGTGGCCCGACGGGCTCGTGCTCGAGGTGCTGGTCGCCCGCCTCAGCCGCCTCGGCGGCGCCGCAGGGAAGCGCCTGGCGACTACGACGTCGGGAACGCGCTCGGGATCGTCGGCGGCGGCGTCCCGATCACGACCGCGATCTCCTCGAGGTTCTTGAGGACGATCGTCGAGGCGTCGCCGGTGAACTGCTGCCCACCGACGTAGACCTTGTGGGGTTTGTCGGGCGCGCAGTACCCGCCCACACAGTCGGCTGTGAACCGCACGCCCCATTCGGTGAAGAGCTGGCCGAGCGTGATCTGGCGCTCCTTGTCGTTCTCGACGTGGAGGACGCCGGTGTCGTCGTGGGTGTGGAGCGGCGAGATGCACGGCTTCGAACACGTGCCGGACAGTCCGGCGACGGCCTGGCCGTTCTCCGTACCGACACGGGCGTTCGGGTCGCCGCCGATGCCGAGGCCGGCAGGCACGACGATGGGCTGCCCGTCGACGAAGACGTCGAGGTGGGCGTGGACATGGAAGAACAGCTGCTCGGAACGGAACGCGGGCAATCCGGCGGCGGCGACGCGTTGGATGGCGTCCTGCGGACGAGGCCACGGCGCGGGGCCCGTGTTGACCGAGAGGTTCGGAGGCGGCCCCGTCGGCCCCGTGTTCTTCGCCGAGCTGGTCGAGCCGCCGCCGCCGCACGCGGCAACGAACGCGCCCATCAGCACGACGAGTCCCGCGGCGACGGCGCCTCGGATCGTCGTGCTCAGGAGCCGACGCGAGCCAGGCGGCGCATCAGGCGAGACTTGCGGTTGGCCGCCTGGTTCTTGTGGATGACGCCCTTCGCCGCGGCCTTGTCGATGCGCTTGATGGCGAGCTTGAGCGCCTCGTCGGCGTTCTCGGTGCCGGTCTCGGCCGCCTGCACGGCGCGCTTCACGCGGGTCTTGACCTCGGACCGCACGGCCTTGTTGCGCAGCCTCCGGCGCTCGTTCTGCCGGTTCCGCTTGATCTGGCTCTTGATGTTCGCCATGTCGGGCGTGCAGGCTACCGGCCCGACGGCGTACGCCGGGAAACGCGTCAAGATCGAGGGGTCGTGATCGCCCCTGACCGGCTCCGTGCGTTCAGCATCATCGCCCACATCGACCATGGGAAGACGACGCTGACCGACCGCATCCTGGAGCTGACCCGCGCCGTCGACCCCCGCCAGATGCGCGAGCAGTACATGGACTCCATGGAGCTCGAGCGCGAGCGGGGCATCACCATCAAGGCCCAGAACGTGCGGCTGACGTGGAAGGGCCACACGCTGCAACTCATCGACACGCCCGGCCACGTCGACTTCGGCTATGAGGTCTCGCGGAGCCTGGCCGCGTGTGAGGGCGCGGTGCTCCTCGTCGACGCCTCCCAGGGCATCCAGGCCCAGACGCTCGCCAACGCCTATCAGGCCGTGGACCACAACCTCGAGATCGTCCCGGTGCTCAACAAGATCGACCTGCCCAGTGCCGACCCGGAGCGCTCCGCGGCCGAGATCGAGAAGGTGCTCGGCATTCCGGCCGAGTCGATCCTCCACGTGAGCGCAAAGACAGGGGAGGGCGTCGCCGAGCTCCTCGACGCCATCGTCGAGCGCGTCCCGCCGCCGACGGGCGATGCCGCGGCGCCCCTGCGGGGATTGATCTTCGACTCCTACTACGACCAGTACCGGGGCGTCGTCAGCGCCGTGCGGGTGATGGACGGCACGTTGTCCTCGGGCACGCGCCTTTGGTTCATGCAGGCCAAGGGTTCCCACGACGTCGAGGAGATCGGCGTGCGAACGCCGGGCAACGTGCCGGTCGCCGAACTGGGTCCCGGCGAGGTCGGCTACCTCATTGCGGGCATCAAGGATGTGGCCGAGGCGCGCTCGGGTGAGACCGTCACCGAGAACGCCCGCCGGGCCGAGGAGCCCCTCACGGGGTACCGGGATCCGAAGCCGATGGTGTTCTGCGGGCTGTACCCGGTGGAAGGCGACGACTTCGCCGAGCTGCGCGACGCCCTCGAGAAATTGCGCCTCAACGACGCCTCGTTCACCTACGAGCCTGAGACGTCGAGCGCGCTCGGGTTCGGCTTTCGGTGCGGCTTCCTCGGCCTGCTGCACATGGAGATCGTGCGCGAGCGCCTCGAGCGCGAGTTCGACCTCTCACTCATCGCCACCGCGCCCAGCGTCGAATACCTGGCCCATCTCACCAACGGCGACGTGCTCGAGGTCGACAACCCGTCGGACATGCCGCCGCCCAACCAGCTGGCCGAGATCGAGGAGCCGTTCTTCACCGTCACGATCCTGCTGCCGTCGGAGTACACGGGCACCGTCATGGACCTGTGCCAGTCGCGGCGGGGCGAGATGCAGAAGATGGAGTACCTGTCCGAGGACCGCCTCGAGCTCGTGTACCGAATCCCCCTCGCCGAGGTCGTCATCGACTTCTTCGACCAGCTCAAGGGCCGCACCCGCGGCTACGCCTCGCTCGACTACGAACCCGCCGGGTATGCGCCCGCCAACCTGGTGAAGGTCGACGTCCTCCTCAACGGCGTCCCCGTCGACGCCTTCAGCGCCATCGTGCACCGAGACGAGTCTGCCGAGTACGGCCGCCGCATGACGGCCCGCCTGCGCGAGCTCATCCCCCGCCAGCTGTTCGACGTGCCCATCCAGGCCGCGGTGGGCGGGCGCATCATCGCCCGGGAGACCGTCAAAGCCAAGCGCAAGGACGTCCTGGCCAAGTGCTACGGCGGCGACGTGACGCGCAAGCGCAAGCTGCTCGAGCGCCAGAAGGAAGGCAAACGGCGGATGAAGAACATCGGCCGCGTCGAAGTCCCCCAGGAAGCGTTCATCTCTGCGCTGAGACTCGACGAGTGACGGCCGATAAGGTCGCCGTCATCGACGCGAGCTTCCAAATAGAGAAGCTGGGGACACATACCGTGCTGGCTGCGCAGGGCGAGATCGACATCGCCGCCGTACCCATGTTCCGTGAGCAGCTGCGACGCCTGGTCGACGACGGCGCCGCATCGATCGTCATCGACCTGAGCGACGTGCGCTTCATCGACTCGGCCGGCCTGCGCGTCCTGGTCGACGGGTTGACTCGGGCCCGGCGCCGCGACGCCGACCTGCGGGTTGCCTGCCTGAGCGCCAACCTGCGCCGAACGTTCGAGATCAGCGGCCTCGACAAGGTGATGTCCGTGCACGAGAGCGTGGAGGACGCCACTTCGTAGGGCCGCACCGGGCCTGGCGTGAGCGCTGGCACTCGGTATCATCGACTGCCAGAGGTGCACTGATGCTCGACGATCGCAAGGCCGCCGTTCTCAGGGCCGTGGTGCGCGAGTACATCGAGACTGCCCAGCCCGTGGGGTCGGCGCACGTCGCCCGCAACACCAGCCTCGGCGTGTCCCCGGCCACCGTCCGCAACGAGATGGCGGTCCTAGAACGCGAGGGTTACCTCATCCAGCCCCACACGAGCGCCGGCCGCGTCCCCACCGACAAGGGCTACCGCTTCTTCGTCGATCACCTGACGCGCCCGGGCGCATTGGCGGCACCGCAGCGACACCAGGTGCGGGAGTTCTTCGCCAAGGCCCACGGCGAGCTCGAGCAGATGCTCCACGACACGACGAGCCTTCTGTCGGGCCTGACGAGCTATGCCGCTCTGGTGCTCGGTCCCTCCAGCGAGCGCGCGACCGTGCGCTCGGTTCAGGTCGTCGGGCTGGGCGACCGGGTCGCCATGGTCGTCGTCGTCCTCTCCAACGGCACGGTCGAGAAGGCGGTGATCGAGCTCGACGCCGAGTTCGGCGACGAGCGTCTGGGCGCGGCCAGCTCCCACCTGACCGCTCACCTCGAGGGCACCTCACTCGCCGACACCACGCCGATCCCGGCGACGGGCGACGAACGGCTCGACCGCCTGGTCGACGCCGTCCTCGGCGTGCTTGCTGCGCCCGCCGACCGTGACCACGAGCAGGTGTACGTCGGCGGCGCCTCTCGCATGGCGGCCGCCTTCGACGCCGTCGACACCGTGCGCAAGGTCCTGGCCATCCTCGAGCAGCAGTACGTCGTCGTGAGCCTGCTGCGCGAGGTTCTCGACGGCGACGCCGAAGGCCACGGCCTCAGCGTCTCGATCGGCGCCGAGCTCGGCGTGCAGCCGCTGGCCGAATGCTCGATCGTCGTGGCCCCCTACGAGATCGAAGGCGAGCCCATCGGCACGGTTGGCGTGCTCGGTCCCACACGCATGAACTACCCGCAGGCCATGGCCGCGGTGGCCGTCGTGAGTGAGAGACTCGGGCGAAGCCTGCGCGCTTGACCACGATGGCCGACTTCTACGAGCTCCTGGGCGTTCCGCCGAGCGCTACTGAGGACGAGATCAAGCGCGCCTACCGGAAGCTGGCGCGGGAGCTGCACCCCGACGCCAGCGGGGGCGACCCCCACTCCGAGGAGCGCTTCAAGGAAGTGACCGTCGCCTACGAGACGTTGCGCGACCCCGAGCGCCGCCGCCGCTACGACATGTTCGGGCCCGAGGCAGCCTCGGCCGGGGCGTCGGGTTTCGACGCCGGGCCCTTCGCCGGCGGCCTCGGCGACCTGTTCGAGGGCTTCTTCGGCGGCGGCTTCGGCTCGCCCTTCGGCGGGGGTGGGCGAGGCGGTCGGCCCCGCTCCCGGCAAGGCCCCGACATGGAGGTCGCTCTCGACCTGACCTTCGAGGAGGCCGTGTTCGGTGCCCAGCGGGAAGTACGGTTGCGCCAACCCGTGGCGTGCGCCACATGCCAAGGCACCGGGGCCCGCCCTGGCACGACGCCGGTCACCTGCAGCGAGTGCCAGGGCAGCGGGGAGGTCCACCGGGTCCGGCGGTCGATCCTGGGCCAGATGGTGTCGTCGTCGCCTTGCCCGCGCTGCGGCGCCACGGGCGAAGAGATCGCCAGCCCGTGCAACGACTGTCGCGGTGAGGGGCGCGTCACCGAGGAACGGGCGTACACGGTCGAAGTGCCCGCGGGCGTCGACGACGGCTCGACGCTCCGCCTGACCGGCCGCGGAGCGGCCGGCGCGCGCGGTGGCGGCTACGGCGACCTGTACGTCCACCTTCGCGTGGCCGCCCACGAGCGCTTCCAGCGCCACGGCCAGGATCTCGTCGACGTCCTGCACCTCCCGGTGACCCAGGCGACCCTCGGTGCCCACCTCCGATACGAGACGCTCGAGGGCACCGAGGATCTCGTCGTGCCGGCCGGGACGCAGTCGGGCCGGGTGTTCCGGCTCCGCGGCCGCGGCGTCCCATCGTTGGACGGACGCGGACGCGGCGACCTGCTCGTGCAGGTGATGGTCGACACGCCCACGCACCTCAGCGCCGAGCAGGAGGAGCTGCTGCGTCGCTTCGCGGCGGCCCGGGGCGACGAGGTCGCGCCGGCGGACACCCGGCTGTTCGCGAAGATCCGCTCCGCTTTCAAGTAGGTCGCTCGGTGTCCGAGCTCCGGTCGTCGGCGGCGCACGTGTTCGTCGACGACGTCGACTCACCTGAGCTGGCGCCCGACGACCGCCACCACCTGGAGCGGGTGCTGCGACTTCGAGTAGGGGAGGACGTCACGGTGAGCGACGGTGCGGGCCGCTGGCGAACGTGCACGTTCGGCGCCGTGCTGGAGCCGCTCGGCGACGTGCGGGCCGAGGCCCGTCCCCAGCCGCCGGTCACGATCGCCCTCGCGTTCACCAAGGGCCAGCGCTTCGACTGGGCCGTCCAGAAGCTGACCGAGCTCGGCGTCGACACGATCGTGCCGCTTGCGGCGGCGCGGTCGGTTGTCCGCTGGGAGAAGGACCGGGCCGGTCACCACGTCGGGCGCGTGCGCCGCATCGCCCGCCAGGCCGCCATGCAGAGCAGGCGCGTGTGGCTGCCCGCCATCACTGACCCGCGCACCGTGGCCGATGTCGCCGCCACGCCCGGTGCGGCGATGGCCGTCCCGGGCGGGGGACCGCCATCTCTCGGCAACCCCGTCGTGCTCGTGGGCCCCGAAGGCGGCTGGGCTGAGGACGAGGAGGCCCTGGCACTGCCGACCGTTGGGCTCGGGGCCACCGTGCTGCGCTCGGAGACCGCCGCTGTGGCGGCCGCCACACTCCTGTGCGGCCTGCGCGCCGGCGTCGTTGCTCCTCGGCGCTAGACGCGCACGATACCGACCGTCAGGACTCCGACACGCTCTGTGATTGCCACGGAGCGTGGCCGCGTATTACAGTTGAAATGGAACAAAGGGGGCGACTGTGATCGAGGAGGGAATGGCAGGCGGCTATGCCCGCCGGGTGGGCGAACGCCTTCGCGCCATTCGCAAGCAGAAAGGTCTCTCCCTCCAAGAGGTGGAGAGCGCCTCATCGCAGGAGTTCAAGGCGTCGGTGCTCGGGGCCTACGAGCGGGGTGAGCGGGCCATCTCGGTGCCTCGGCTGCAGCGGCTGGCCCGCTTCTACAACGTCCCTGTGGACCAACTGCTGCCGAGGGACGCCGCTGAGATCGACCTGACCGATTCGGCGAGCACCGGCGACAGCGACCGCTCCTTCGAGGCGGCCGACAAGATCACCATCGACCTCACTCGCTTCGAGGGCGTCGACGACGACGAAGCCCGGGTCCTGCACCGTTACGTCAACACCATCCAGGTCCAGCGCCAGGACTTCAACGGCCGCATGCTGACGATTCGCCGCGACGACCTGCGTGCCATCGCCGCCGCCGCGGGCATCGACGTCGACGCCCTCGTCCGCCGCCTCGACGCCCTCCAGCTTCGCCGGGTCTGAGCGGCGGTTCGGCGCCCCGCCAACGGCGAGGGCGAGGCAGCGCGACGATCTGACGTGGCCTTCGGCGTCTACGTCCACATCCCGTTCTGCGCATCACGGTGCGACTACTGCGCGTTCGCCACGTGGACCGACCGCCACCATCTCTTCGATGCCTACGCCAGCGCGTGCCGGCGAGAGATCGAGCAGGCCGAGCTGCCCCCGGCGTCGAGCGTGTACTTCGGAGGCGGGACGCCGTCGCTGCTGCCCGTCGAGTTGTTGGCTTCGATCCTCGATGCCATCCGGCGCCATGCGGACGCCGAGGTGACCGTCGAGTGCAACCCCGACAGCGTGTCGCCCGACGCCTTGGTCGCCTACGACGCGGCCGGCGTGAACCGGCTCTCGTTCGGGGCCCAGTCAACAGCTGCCCATGTGCTGGCGTCGCTCGGACGCTCGCACCACGCCGGTGATCTGCAGCGAGCAGTCGGCTGGGCACGCGACGCCGGTTTCGCCACGTTCAACGTCGATCTCATCTTCGGCGCCGTCGGCGAGTCGACGGACGACTGGGCCCGCACGCTCGAGGACGTCCTCGTCCTCGAACCGCCCCACGTCAGCGCCTACGCGTTGACGGTCGAGGCGGCCACGCCGTTGGCGCGCGAGCCGGCGCGTCATCCCGACGACGACGACCAAGCCGAGAAGTACGCCATGGCCGACGGCGTGCTCGGCGCCGCCGGGCTCGTCAACTACGAGATCTCCAACTGGGCCCGGCCCGGGCACGAGTGCCGCCACAACCTCCTGTACTGGGAGCAGGGCGACTACCGGGGCATCGGGTGCGCCGCCCACTCCCACCAGCGCGGTCATCGGTGGTGGAACGTCCGTACACCCGAGCGCTACATCGCCGCCGTGGACGCCGGCCGCTCACCGGTCGCCGCGGGAGAGCAGCTCGACGATGCCGAGCAACGGCTCGAAGGACTGCAGCTGGCGCTGCGGACGACAGCGGGGATCCCCGACGACGTCCTGCCGGCCGATCCCGCGCTCGACGCCCTCGTCGACCGGGCCGGGGGCCGCGCCCGCCTAACCGTCCAGGGCCGTCTTCTCGCCAACGAAGTCGCGGTGCGCCTGCTCTCCTAAGCGCGCGGCCGTCGTCTCGTAGGCCCGTCGAGCGATCTCGAAGCGGTGGCTCAGGTCGAAGGCGTTGTAGTGCATGACCTCGAGCTCGGACGCGGTCGGCTGGAAGACGGCGACAGGCAGACCCGCGTCCCGGAGCCGGCGCAGCTCCTTCATCGTCGTCCAGCGATTGAGGTACCGCCCGGGAAGGTCGGCGCCGAGCCGACCCGGGTGCGAGCCGACGCCCATCGGGGCGGAGACGACGACGCTGTCGATGTGCTCCAGCTCGTCGGCGAGCACGTCGGCGTTGGCGGGGGAGTGGAGGCCGCCGTCGACGAGGCGACGGCCGTCGACGACGACCGGCCGGAAGACAGCAGGAACGACCACCGAGGCGGCAACGGCGGTGCCGATGTCGACAGCGGGGCTGCGCCCCCGCCCCAGAATCACCCGTTCACCGTCGTCGAGGCCGACGGCGCAGACGAGGAACGGCCGCTCGGGCCAGCGGTGGTCGAGGATGCGGTTGACGGCCTCGGCGATCGGTGTCGTCGGGACGCTGC
>CADDZP010000129.1 GCA_902812475.1 Actinomycetota bacterium
GTGCTTGGCCGCGTCGCACAGGCGGGCGGCTTCGTTCACGGGGTCGCCCAGCACCGTGTACTCGTAACGGTCGTGGGCGCCGACGTTGCCGGCGACGACGATGCCCGACGACAGACCGATGCCGGCGTCGAAGGCCGGATCGTCGGCGGCGATGGCGACAATGGCCCGGCGCAGCTCGCGCGCCGCGCACAGGGCCCGGCGGGCGTGGTCGGACTGGTCGTCGGGCGCGCCGAAGACACAGAGGGCGCCGTCGCCGTGCAACTTGTTGATCATCCCCCCGTGTGCCGCGACGACGCCGCCGACCGCTTCGAAGAAGCGGTTGAGGGTGGCGACCAGGTCCTGCGGAGCACGGTCCTGGGCCAGGGCGCTTGACCCGATGATGTCGACGAACAGGGCGCTGGCCGAGCAGACCTCGCCGCCCAACGCTTCCTCGTCGTGCGACAAGGCGTGGCGCGCGACCTCGGCGCCCACGTGGTGACCGAACAGCTCGCTCAGGCGCTCCCGCTCGCGCAGGCCGGCGACCATGTGGCGCATCGCCAGCTGCAGCTCGCCGATCTCACCGCCGTCGTCGACGGGGATGTCGACGTCGAGGTCGCCCGCCTCCACCTTGCGGATGGCGGCCTCGACCTCGCCGAGCGGCCGGGTGAAGCCGCGCACCGTCGACGTCAGCAGCGCGACGCTGACGGCGACGCCGAGGCCGGTGATCGCCCACTGTACGAGAGACAGCCCGACCCGCTCGGGCGCGAGAGTCAACGCGGCGACGGGCCCAGCGACGCCGACGCCGACGCACGCCAGCACCCGCCACAGCATCCCGAAGCGCGAGGCGCGCGCCGTCGAGGCCGTCATCGTGATGCCGTAGAGCGGCCCCAGCGCCCGCTCCACCAGCAACAGCGACAGCAGCCACGCCCCCAGGCAGCCGACGGCCCCGCCGAACAGGAAGCGCGCGAACACGTACCCGACCGTGTAGAAGCGCAGGCACAGCGCGGCGAGCACGGCCAGTCCCACCGCCCAGTACACGGGTGGGATCGACGCTTGCCGCCAGGCCAGCGCCAGCACGGCGGCCCGCTCCGCCGCGGACGGCTCCCGCTCCTCGGCGATCCACCGCGTCGCGGCCCGGAACAGCCGGCGGGACTGCCACACGGCCACGGGCACGAAGACGAGCGAAGCGAGGACCGCTACCGCCGCGGTTGCGACGGCGACGTCGACGCGGTTGTAGGGCCGGTGCGGCGTCGGTGCCAGCACGACGAACAACGCCGCCGCCAGGCCCACCCAGCCCACATTCGCAAGCGTGGCCCGCTGCCACACATGCCGCTCGATCTCTCGTTCGAGCGCCCGCCGCCGCTCTTCGCCGTTCACACCGCCACCAGTTCACCCGGCGACGAGCCTCGGGTGCCAGTCGAAGCCCCGGCTCCGGAGCACTACGTTGCCGACCTGATGTCGGAGCCGACGGACGTCACGTTCTCTCGGGCCACGAGCGATCGGGTGGCCGCCGCCTGGGAGCGCTACCGCGACCGCATCTTCCGCGGCCAGCAGCAGCTGTCGGAGTGGATGGTCGACAGCGTCGACCCGAAGCCCGGCCAGACGGTTCTCGAGCTGGCCGCCGGGCCGGGTGAGACGGGCTTCCTCGCCGCTGCCCGACTGGAGCCGGGCGGGCGCCTCATCTCGACCGACGTGTCCGACGCCATGGTCGCCGCCGCCCGCCGAGGCGCCGAGGCCGCCGGACTCACCAACGTCGAGTTCCGCACCATGGATGCCCAGGCCATCGACCTGCGCGACGCCAGCGTCGACGGCATCCTCTGCCGCTTCGGGCTCATGTTCGTCCCCGAACGGGCCCGGGCGTTCGCCGAGATGCGCCGCGTCCTCCGCCGCGGCGGCCGGCTGGCGTACGGCGTGTGGGGCCCTCCCGACCGCAACCCGTGGCTCACCCACCTGGTGCTCGCCATCGTCCAGCACGGCCACCAACTGCCCGGCGACCCGTTCGCCGCCGGCGGACCGTTCTCGCTGGCGGCACCCGACGACAACCGCGCAATGCTCGACGCAGCCGGGTTCAACAGCGTCGAGCTCGTCGAGATCGACGGTGCCCAGCGCTACGACAGCGTCGACGAGTACTGGGACGTGCAGACGGCCATCTCCGGGCCGGTCGCCGTGCTGGTCGACGGGCTGCCAGCCGAGGAGTGCGCCGCCATCAAGGAGACGCTTGCGTCCATGGTCGAGCCCTTCCGAACGGACGCCGGCGGCTACGAGCTGCCGACGTTCGCGCTCGGCGTCGCCGCGTCGTAGCGCCGCCACCGGCGAGCCATCTCCTTGAAGATGGCCGGATAGACGAACAGGTAGCGGAACGGCTTGATGAGCTCAAGGTAGGCGCGGCCGAGGACGCCATTGGGCTTGACGAGGATGGCGACCTGGCCGCGGTAGGCGCCATCGCCGTCGGGGACCCAGCCGGCGTGCAGGATGCCGTGCACCGTCTTGTTGGCGATCTCGGCGGCGCACTCGTTGTCGAGGATGTACAGCCACGTGAACGGGACGGCGTCGATGGGCGGGCCGTCCTCCGAGATCGCGAGCAGGTCGGACGGCAGGCGGCCGCGCAGGGTCGCGACGCGCCCGCCGATCCCGCCGCCAGGAGTGTCGAGCCCAAGGAGATCGCCGAGCATCCAGCGCGCCGCGAACAGCGTGCGCACGGCGAAGGACGAGCTCTGTGTCGGGTCGAACGACGACAACACGTCGACGAGGCGCCCGAAGTCGTCCGGCCCGCCCGGCGTCGGCGTGGCCCACACGTCGAGCAGTTCGAAGTCGGGCGTCAGCTGGTGGATGCGCCAGGGGCGTTCGGTGTGGGCGGCGGCCGGAAGCCTCACCGCCCTGCCCCCACGGACGGACGACCGCCCCGCGCGCCGGCGAGCAGCTGCTCGCCCTGGTGCAGGATCACGGGCATGAGCCGGCGGTGGACGCCGGAGAGCAACCGGCCCCAATAGATCCGCGCCAGAAGGTTGTCGTAGCGGACGAAGAGGGCGGCGGACACCTGTCCGTCCTCGACCCGGATCACGGCGTTGCACGCCATGAGCCACGACGACGCCGCAAGCCTGATCCAGCTCTCGCCGCGGCCCGTGACGTTCCAGCCGTGCACGTAGCCAGGGGCGTACGAGGGCCCGAGGCGCAGACCGAGCAGCACGCGCCAGGGGATGAAGCCGAAGCGTCGCACCGACCGACCACCTTCGAGCACGGCGCGGGCCCACTCCTCGGCAGACCGCTTCGACGCCTCCGCTGTGTGCATCGTCGACAGGTCGACGTAGTCGACACGGCCGAGCGCCTGCAGCGATCGCATCGCTTCCGGGACGCGGCCCATGTCGGTCACGACGTCGATGGGGGATGTCACCGCTTCCGCCTCCTTCCGCCTGTGCCGACCGGCTGTCGGTCTGTCACCGACCGTCAGTCAGTCTGTACCTTGAACGTGTGGCCGTCAAACCGCTGCGGGAGCGGCAGGCCGAGGCGACCCGCCAGCTGCTCGTCTCGACGGCCCGCGAGCTGTTCGCCGAGCGGGGCTACGCCGACACCTCGATCGAAGACATCATCCAGAAGGCCGGCGTCGCCCGGGGCGCCCTGTACCACCACTTCCCCGGCAAGGACCTGCTCTTCCGCGCCGTCTACGACGCCGTCCAGGCCGACATCGCCACCCGGGTCGTGGCCGCCGCTCTCTCGGAGTCCGAGCCGTGGGCGGGCGTGCGCACCGGCCTGGTCGCCTTCCTCGACGCCTGCCTCCAGCCCGAGTTCCGCCGCATCGTCGTCCTCGACAGCGTGCCCGTCCTGGCCAAGGACATGTGGGAGGACGGGGTCCAGCACGTCGAGCACACCGAGCTGCCGATGCTGCGCACGGTCCTGCAGCCGCTCGTCGACACGTTCCTGCCCGGCGTCGCCGTCGACGCCCTGGCCCACGTCGCCCTCGGCGGCCTGTACGGCGCGGCCCTCTACATCGCCCGCTCGACCGACGCGACCACGGCCCGGGCCGACGCCGACGCCGTCCTCGACACGCTCATCGGCGGCCTTCGGGCGCGCCTGGGCCAGACGCGATAGGAAGAGCGCGCTCAAGCAGCGAGGTGTCGAAGGAGAAGAAGAGGTATGCCGAACCCCCAGCACGCGATCCTCACAGATCTGCAGAAGTACCAGTGGTACACGCACATGAGCCGCACCGAGGGTGCCGACTTGGGCGTGATCAAAGAGGCGATGAAGAAGGTCCGGCGGGCCGGCGACGAGGTCGGCGTGACGAGTCCTCTCAACGTCTGTCTGCTGTTCGGCCCGACGCTGCTGGCGGACCTGACCGACGACATGCCCGAGGACTTCCAGCCCTATCCCGGCTACGAGTCGCCCGATGGCAAGGTGGCCAAGGCGACGCAGGAAGAGCTCCTGCTGTGGATCCACTCCGACGACAAGGACATCTGCTGGGAGACCCAGTTCATCTTCCGCACCGCCGTCGCCGAGCACATGTCGGTCGCCCGTGAGACGCCGACGTTCGTCTACCGCAACAGCCTCGACCTCACCGGCTTCATCGACGGCACCGGCAACCCCGAGCCCGCCCACCAGTACGAGAAGGCGATCGTCCCCGACGGCAAGCCCGGCGCGGGTGGCGCGTTCTGCATCGCCCAGCGTTGGGTGCACGACCTGAGCTACTTCGAGAGTCTCTCGCTCGAGGACCAGGAGGCCCTCTTCGGGCGCACCAAGAAGGACTCCACGCGGCTCGACAAGCAGCCGCCGACGTCCCACCTCAGCCACGTCGAGCTGCGCGAGGGCGACACGGCCGACGCCTCCAAGCCCAAGCGCGGCGAGATGGTGCGGCGCTCGACGCCGTACGCCTTCCACGACGGCACCGTCGGGCTCTACTTCATGGGCTTCTGCAAGGACCAGGCGCCCATGCGCGAGCGCATGGAAGCCATCTACGGCATGAACGGCCAGCCCCGCGACGCGCTGACCGACTACTCGACGCCGGCCTCGGGGTCCTTCTACTTCGCCCCGTCGGTCGAGACTCTCGACGCCGCCATCGGCTGAGCCCTTCGCTTTCGCTCACTAGCGACGTGGCCTTCGGGGTCGAAGCTTTCTCTCGGCATTTCACCCTTTCCATGGTCTTTGCGCGCTCCAATAGTCCGGCGCAGACCGGGGGTCGAATCAGGGGCGGGCAAATGGCGGCGGTGGGACACGGCCGGATCAGCTGGATCGAGCCAGCGACCGTCGGCTTGGGGGGTCGACGGCTACGAAGATGCTGTCATCATCGGTAGAGGCGGCAACGCGGTCGTGTACCGGGCCCGCCAGCGGGCCTTCAGCCGGACGGTCGCTGTCAAGGTTCTGTGCGGCGCCGACCGCGACAGCGAGGCGCTGAAGCGCTTCGACCGGGAGCGCCCGGCGATCGGGGCCGTGTCCGGCCACCCCAACATCGTCACGGTCTACGAATCAGGTCTCACCATGGCGGCCGTGCCGTTCATCGCCATGGAGTTCTTGGCTCGCGGCTCGCTCGCCGACCTCGTGGACCGCGCAGGGATGTTGACGTGGAAGCCCGTGGTCCAGGTCGGCGTCAAGCTGGCCAGCGCGCTCGAGAGTGCCCGCCGTCTCGGCATTCTGCATCGGGACATCAAGCCCGAGAACGTGTTGCTGTCGAGCTTCGGCGAGCCCAAGCTGGCCGACTTCGGGATTGCGCACATCCTGGGCGGCGAGGGAACGTGGTCCTCGTCCGGCGTGCAGCTCTCGATCGCGCATGCACCGCCCGAGATCGTCGACGCTCAGCCTGCGACCGAGGCGTCCGATGTTTTCTCACTGGCGTCGACGCTGTTCACGCTGGCGTCGGGCCGCCCGCAATTCGTGGACGCCCACGACCACTCCCTCGTACATCTCCTCATCCGCATCGCCAAAGCGCCGCTGCCCGACCTCACCGAACGCGGGGCACCGCGTCGACGGCAGCGTGGTAGGCGCGTTCAGAGACGAGAAGAACCGCTTCTATCTCTTCCCGAGCTCGACGGGCGCGTTGCTCGTCGTCGTGTCCGCCCCAAGCGCTGCGTTCGACCCGTTCGTGAACGAGGCGTCCCACGTTCTCGCGTCAGCAGGCCTCGTTCCGACGGACGCCACCCGCTGAGGCACTTCGAGACCGACAGATCCTCAACCGGCGAGCGCACACGACTCGTCGTCGCGGCTCGAGCGGGCTATTGCTGACTTCTTTGCGCTCAGCGCAAAGAAGTCAGCAATAGTCACGCCGGAAGCGCCTTACGACCGCGGAACGGCAGGGACGAGGCTCCCGACCGACGAATACTCCGGGGTATGCCTGGGGGGCTTTCACGTCGGACCTTCTTGAGGGGTGCCGGCGCGCTCGGTGTCCTCGCCGTGCTGCCGGCCGAGCTCGTGCGCCAGGTCGTCACCCGCACCGCGGAGGCGGCCGAGCCCCACTACTTCCTCGACACCCACCAGTACGCAACGGTCGACGCCCTGTGCCGGCGGCTCATCCCCGGGCCCCAGGACGACCCGACCGAGCCCGACCCCGGGGCCCGCGAGGCCAACGTCATCGCCTACATCGACCTCTTCCTCGGCGCCTTCAACGCCGGCGAGCGCATCTGGGGTGACGGGCCTTTCAGCGGTCGGGCCGGGCCGCCACCGTGGCCCTTCGGCGGCACGGCGCCCAGCCCCTACCCCGACGACTTCGCCCGCACGTTTCCGCTGTCCAAGGTCGAGGAGCTGTCGTGGCGCACGCTGCTCGAAGGAACCAAAGGCCTCTCCGAACGCAAGTGGGCCGACGTCGCCGCCGGCGGTCACTACGTCGGCCTGCAGGAGCAGTACGTGCAGGGTGTCAAAGACCTCGACGCCGCCGCCGCCCAGATGTTCCCGCCGGCCAAGGACTTCGTCTCCCTGTCGCCCCAGCAGCAGGACATCCTCATCGCCCGCCCCGACATCACTGCAGGCTTCCCTTCCATCGTCTTCCAGCACGCGGCCGAGGGCATGTACGGCGCCCCCGAGTACGGCGGCAACAAGGACCTGGTCGGGTGGACGTACATCAAGTTCCCCGGCGACGCCCAGCCCCGTGGCTACACCTCCGAGGAGATGCTCGCCCCCGACACCTCTCCGCCGATCAGCGCGGCCCAGCTGAAGGCGTTCGACCTGCAGTCGGCGTTCGCCGCCCTCGGCCACGGCACGCCTCGAGCGGCGAACACGCCATGGAGGGGACGGCGTGGCTTCTAAGGCCGTCGTCATCGGATCGGGCGCCGGCGGCAGCGTCGCCGCCTACGTGCTCACCCAGGCCGGCTGGGACGTCACGGTGCTCGAGAAGGGCGTCGACCGCTTCGGCGACCTCACCGCCGACCCCATCGGGGCGCCCCACTTCGGCAGCGACGAGGTGAAGGAGTCGATCCGCCACTTCTCCGACGCCGACTCCTTCGCCGAGCCCCGCACCTACCGCCAGAAGGAAGGCGACACGCCGTTCGTCGGCAACGTGAATCACCTGCCGACGGGTGTGGGCGGCGGCACGATGCACTGGGACGCCAAGACGCCCCGCTTCTGGGACATCGACTTCCACATGGCCTCGGAGTTCGGCACGCCCGCGGGCAGCACGCTGGCCGACTGGCCCATCACCTACGCCGACGTCGAGCCCTACTACGTGCGCACCGAGGACGTCATCGGCGTGCAGGGCGACGCCTCCAAGCACCCCGACTTCTTGCAGAAGCAGGCGTGGCGGTCGGCGCCGTACCCCATGGGTCCGGGCCCCCAGCAGCTCGACTCGGTCGTCATCGCCGAGGGCGCCGCCAAGCTCGGCTACCACCCGTTCCCGTTCGCCATGGCCGCCAACTCTGTCCCCCGCGACGGACGGCCGGCGTGTGTCAACTGCGGCCTCTGCTCCGGCTACGGCTGCCCCAACCAGAGCCGAGGCGGCGCGGCGGTGACGTTCCTGCGCCGAGCGCTGCAGTCCGGTAAGGCCCGGCTGATCACCGAGGCCTTCGCCTTCAAGGTTGAGACCAACGGGCGCACGGCCACCGGCGTCCGCTACCTCGACGTTTCCAAATGGCCCGAACGCAAGGAGAAGGTGGAGCACGCCGACCTCGTCGTGCTCGGACTCTCTCCCATCGAGACGGCCCGCCTCGCCCTCATGAGCCAGATCGGCAACTCGAGCGACCTGGTCGGGCGCAACCTGATGTTCCACTACTTCACGTACGCCTTCGGCGTGTCGCCCACCCGGCTCAAGGGCTACATGGGCCGGGCGTCCACCCAGACGGTGGAGGACTTCCTCGTCCCCGACACGACGGCGGCCAAGGCGTTCGGTCTGCCCTATCTCCGGGGCGGCAACCTCGAGCTCGGGGGCACGTCGTGGCCCATCGCCGAGGCGACGACGATCGGCGTCTTCCTGCGCGGCCACGCCCACAAGGAGTTCATGCGCCTGTCGCCGATCCGCGACCGCATCATGGCCATCACCATGGGCGGCGAGGACTGGCCCACACTCGACAAGCGCGTCGACCTGGACCCGACGGTGAAGGACATCTACGGCTTCCCGGTGGCCCGGGTGACGTACAAGCCGACGAACTTTGAGGTGTCGTCCCAGGCGTGGATCGGCCCCAAGCTGGCCGCCATCCTCAAGGCCGCCGGCGCCGTCGTCTCGGCCTTCATCCCCCGAACCCCGCCGGTGGCGCTGCCCGGACTCTCCAACGTCCCGTCCGGCGCGCACATCTTCGGCACCATGCGCATGGGCAACGACCCCAAGGCGTCGGTCACCGACCCCACGGGTCGCATGCACGACCTCGACAACGTGCTCGTCACCGACGGCAGCGTCTTTCCGACGTGCTCGGGGCACAACCCCACGCTGACGATCATGTCCGTCGCCTGGCACTCCATGGAGAAGTTCCTCGGGACGACGACGGCCGCGGCGATGGCGGCGACCGGCCCCAACAC
>CADDZP010000130.1 GCA_902812475.1 Actinomycetota bacterium
GTCCGACCTCCTGGTCGTCGAACAGCTCGGACCGCAATGCCTCGGCGACCAGGAGGTCGGACTCGTGGTAGATGCGGGCCAGCTGCTCGCCCGACTCGGTGAGCGACCACCCGTCGACGTAGCCCCATGCCTCGAGCACGCGCAGTACCCGGTCGAACTGGCGGGCCAGCGACTCGGTGCGGCTACGGACGCGTCGCTCGAGCCGGCGCACGTCCTTGTCCAGTCGCTCGGCCCGCTCGGCGGCGCGGACGTGGCTGCGAACGTCGGGGCAGGCGGCGACCGGGTGGTCCTCCAGCGCCTGGACCATGCCCGCCACCTGGTGGTCGCGGCGAGTGCGAGGGCCCTCGTCGCGGGCCGACGGTGGTCCGTCGGTCGTGCCCACCTTGCCCACGGCCTGGGCGACCTCCCGCTGGAACGCGGGATTCCTCGGCATGTACGGCGTCGGCAGCTCGATGTGCCCGATCGTGCGGGGCCGGGCAGGGAAGTCGCGCGCCGACAGGGTGAGGTACCGGCGGTTGTCGGTCAGGGCGCCGAGGCGCACCTCTCCTCCGCTGCGCCGCGCCGTCGAGAGCACCACGACCCGCCCGGCCGACTTGCCACCGGGCAGGAGCAGGATGTCGCCGGGGCGCACCCGCTCGAGGGCCTCGGCCACCTGTGAACGCACCGATGCAGGTGCCGGTGCCGTGTCCTCGACGTCGCGGAGCAGGCGGCGGTAGTCGTGCACGTCACCCAGGTCGCATGTGGCCGCCGCCCTTGCCTGGTCGAGCATGTGCTGGCTGCGCTCGAGCTGGGCCTCCAAGCGGACGACGTCGCGATCAGCGCCGTACTGCGCGAAGGACAGGTTGAGGAGGTGGTGTGCGACGTCGGGCGGGTACCGGCGCACGAGGTTGGCCGCCATGTTGTACGTCGGCCGGAACGAGGACTTCAGGGCGTAGGTCCGCCGGGACGCCAGCGCCGCCACCTGGTCGAACGGCACGAACGGCGACCACAACACGATGGCGTAGCCGATTTCGTCGATGCCCCGCCGCCCGGCCCGCCCGGTCAACTGCGTGTACTCCCCAGGCGTCAGGAACTCGTGGCGTTCGCCGGTGAACTTCGACAGCTTCTCGACGACGACGCTCCGGGCGGGCATGTTGATGCCGAGGGCCAACGTCTCGGTGGCGAACACCGCCTTGACCAGGCCGGCAGCGAAGCAGGCCTCGACGGCCTCCTTGAACGGCGGGACCATCCCCGCGTGATGGGCGGCCACGCCCGCCTCGAGCCCGGCCAGCCAGCGTCCGTACCCAAGCACGGCGAGGTCGTCGTCGGTGAGGGTCTCGACCTTCACCTCGACGATCATGCGGATCTGGGCCCGTTCCTCGTCGGTGGTGAGGCGGACGCCGGCGTCCAGGCACTGGCGGGCAGCGTCGTCGCAGCCCTGGCGGCTGAAGATGAAGTAGATCGCCGGGAGCATGCGCTCCCGCTCCAGACGGTCGACGACGTCGACCCGCCGGGGCGTCGACAGTCGGCCGCGCGGACGGCCACGGAATCGCGGCGAGCGGGCCGACGACGAGTCCAGGCGCGCCGCCTCGGCGTTGGGCCGTCCGTCCACGAATGTCGGCAGGAGGTGGAGATCCTCTGAGTCGCGGTCGGCCACCAGATAGAGGTGCTGCAGCTCGACGGGCCGGCGCTCCTCGATCACGGCCGTGGTGTCGCCCCGCACCGTCTCGATCCAATCGGCGAACTCCTCGGCATTGGAAACGGTCGCCGACAGGCAGACGAGGTCGACGGTCGGGGGCGCGTGGATGATGACCTCCTCCCATACCGGGCCCCGGTAGGGATCCTGGAGGTAGTGGACCTCGTCGAGGACGACGTAGCGGAGACCCTCGAGCGCACCCGACCCCGCGTAGATCATGTTGCGGAGGACCTCGGTCGTCATGACGACGACGGGCGCATCGCCGTTGATGGAATTGTCGCCGGTGAGCAGGCCGACGTGTTCGGGCCCGTGGCGACGTACGAGGTCGCCGAACTTCTGGTTGGACAGCGCCTTGAGCGGCGTCGTGTAGAACGCCTTGCGGCCCTCGTCGAGGGCCTTGGCGACGGCGTACTCAGCCACCACCGTCTTGCCCGAGCCGGTGGGCGCAGCCACCAGCACCGAGCGCCCGGCATCGAGGGCGTCGAGGGCACGCTCCTGGAAGCCGTCGAGCTCGAACCCGTAGGTCTCGACGAACTCGTCGCGATGCATGCGCTACTTCTTCAGTAGGCGCCCGACGAGGATCGACGCTTCGTAGAAGAGGTACATGGGGATGGCCATGGCGAACAGTGAGTACGGGTCCTGGCTCGGGGTGATGACGGCAGCGACCGTGACGATGATGACGATGGCGGGGCGGCGCCACTTCCGCAGGCGGGTGCTGGGCACCACGCCGGCGAGCTCGAGGAACACGAGGAGGATCGGGAACTCGAACGCCACCCCGAAGGCGACGATCATCAGCATGACCAGGCTCAGGTAGGACCCGGCCCGGTAGTACGTCTCCAGGTTGTGGCCGCCCACGCTCTGCAGGAACTGCAGCGCCGGCTTCAGCGTCAACAGGGCGACGGCCGCCCCCATCAGGAACAGGAAGATCGACGCGGCGATGAACGGGATGGCGTAGCGCTTCTCCTTGGGGTGGAGCCCGGGCGTGATGAATCGCCACAGCTGCCACAGCACGACGGGCGACGCGAAGAACACCCCGGCCCACGCCGCGATCTTCAGCCGGGTGGCGAAGGCCTCGAGCGGATCGGTAACGATCAGCTTCTGCCCGTGGGTGATCGAGTGGTACGGCCCCGACAGGAAGCCGAGGATCGGGCTGTAGAGGACGAAGGCGACGACCGCCCCACCGGCGACCGCGAGGGCGGACATGATGAGCCGGCGCCTGAGCTCGGTCAGGTGCTCGACGAGCGTCATGCGCCCGGCGCCAGCGCCCTCCTCTTCGAGGCCCGGGTCGTCGGTGTCGATGGCGATGGCCGCGCTCCTAGGAGAGCCCGTCGTCGCCGTTGGACGACGGCGGCGTCGCCCACTCGGGCGGCAAGGAGGGCGCCGGATTCGACGGCGGTTGCGGCGCCGGCGGCGTCAGACTCCACTCGTTCCGCTTGGCTTCTCCGCCCTCCGGGGTGGGGACAGCCACCGATACCGGCGGCGGCGGCTGGGTGACCGGCGCAGGCGGGGTGACGGGCGCCGGCGGGGCGGCCGCGGCAGGAGGCGGCTGGGGCGCGGCTTCAGCGTCGATGACGTTGCGGATCTCGGCCTCGACGGTCGACGACCAGTGCCGGATCTCAGCGACGAACTTGCCGACCTGGCGCCCCGCCTCCGGCAGCCGTTTCGGCCCGAGGACGATCAACGCCACGACGAGGATGACCAGGATCTCCGCCGGGCCCAGGGAGGTCGGCATGCCTTTGATTTTACGGGCTAATGGGCGCGACGGACATCGTCAATCGTGGCGCCCAGGGCCCGGACGTCGTCGTGCAGCCTCCGTGCGGGCGGACGCAGCTCAGCGAGGCGCGAGAGGCTGATGCGCAAACGCTCGGCCCGCCGAACGGCATTACGGGCGGCGACCATCACGGCGATGGCGCCGGCGACGCCAACCGCGGTGGGGGCAAGCCAGATCAGCGACACGCCCGCGACGGTAACGGGCGCGGACGACGCCTAGCTAGGCGCTCGGTTCGGTGTCGACCAGCTCGGTCAGGCGCTCGAACCAGCGCTCGTCGGAGAGCAGCTCATGGAAGTCGAGGAGGTCGTCGTGGGAGATGGGCTCGCCCGCGCGGGGCTCCCACAGCTCGGCCGGAAGCTGCCAGACGGCCATCTTGACGCCCGACGAGACCAGGAGCTCGACGACGTTGGGGTCGGCGTGCTTGGCGACCGCCATCTCGCACGCCGGGCAGCGGAAGGTATACGACCCGCTGTGGTCGTTGGCGCACACGCGGACAGATACGTCCCTCACAGTGAGGTCCACATCTCCGCAGCTCGGGCAACTGGCCCGAATCGTCGTCACGACCACTCCTCCTTCCCCGTGGATGTCACCCACCTGATCGGCCGGCGCCCCTCGGTTCTTGAGCATTCAGGCCCAGCCGCCATCCGGCCGATATCTCCGACGTGGCCCAGGAGCACACCGAGCACCTCCAACGCGTGCTGCGGGGCCTTGTCGCGGGCAGCGATCCCATCCGCCTGCTCGACGAGGCGCTGCGCGGCGCCGTGCAGGCCTCCCACGGCCGTCAGGGCCTGCTCGTCGGACTCGTCGACGGGGTGAGCACGCCGCTGGCGTCGACGGGGGCTGTCCCCCGGGTCGTGGTCGACGCGGCCGAGGGCGCCATCGCCAGCGACCGCCTGGCCCGGCGCACCGAGCGTGACGGCAAGCGGGGTGCGGTCGCCGAATGCCTCCGCGTTGGTGACCGAGTCGTGGGCGCCTTGGCCGTCGGCGGCGACGCCACCAACCTCGACCCCGTCCACCTTCCGCTCTTCGCCCACTGCGCCTCGCTCGCCCTCGCCCGCCGCCCGTCGACCGCCGCTTCATCGGTCACCGACTTCCTCGACGCACTGGCCGGGGTGGCCAGCGACCTCGACGGCGCAAGCGTGCTGGTCCGGGTGTTCGACGCCGCCGAGCGGCTGTTCGGCGCCACGGCCGGGTTCTGCGCCGTGTTCGACGGCTCCGCCGTTCGCATCCCGCACTACCGCGGTCTCGACCGGGAAGGCCTGCGCGACGCATCGCGCCATCCCGAGTTCAAGGCCCTCCTGACATCCCCCGGGTTGCGCGTCGATCCGCCGACGCACCCGGCCGTCGCCATGCTCTCCAACGGCGTCGACACCGCGGTGGGTCTGCCGCTCTATGCCGACGGCCGGCGCCTCGGCCATCTCGTTCTGATGCTCGGTGAAGCGCCCGACGCCGCCCTCCGGGCGATGTTGACGTCGTTCAGCACACACGTGGCCCTCGCTCTCAGATCTGCGCAGCTCTACCGCCGCGTCGGTGACAAGGAGGAGCAACTGACATCGGTCGTGCACTGCATGGCCAACCCCGTGATCGTCGTCGACGAGGCCGAGCGCTTCGTGCTGATCAACGGCGCCGCCGCCGAGCTGTTCTCTCTGGCCGCCGCCTTCGAGCTCGGCCAGCCCGTCGCCGGCAAGCTCGGCCACCCTGTGTTGGAAGAGCTGCTCAGCGAGCACAACCACGGCAGGACCACCGAGGTCGTGATCGGCGAGGTCGAGCCGCGTGTGTACAAGGCGTCGGCCCGTCCGGTGATGTCATCGGGCGGACGCATCCTCGGACGGGTCCTCGTACTCGACGACATCACCAAGGAGCGCGAGACCGACCAGGTGAAGTCGGACTTCGTCGCCGTCATCGGCCATGAGCTGCGGACGCCGCTGACGGTGATGAAGGGCTACCTGCGCACGCTCGTCCACCGCGGCGAGACGCTCGACCCCCAGGTCCGGGAGCTCGCGCTGAAGGCCATCGAGTCCAACGCCGACCGCTTGCAGCGGATGATCGAGGATGTGCTGTTCGTCTCGGCGGTGGAGTCGGGCCGTTCGCACCTGCACCTCGACGATGTCGACTTCGGCGCCCTCGTCGACGCAGCGGTGCAGGATCGGGTGAAGGTCAAGCGTCCGCGCAAGGATCTCACGCTGTCGATCGACACAGCCAAGATCCAGCAGGTCCTCCACCACCTCGTGGACAACGCTCTCAAATACTCCGACGGCGAGGTGCAGGTCGAGGTGCAGGACCGAGGCGACGAGATCGAGGTGGCGGTGATCGACCGCGGCCCGGGCATCTTCTCCGGCGACGTCCCCCGGCTGTTCGAGCGCTTCTTCCAGCTCGACGGTGCCTCCACCCGGGCCCACGGCGGCACGGGCATCGGCCTCTATGTCTGCCGCCGCCTGGTCGAAGGCCACGGCGGCAAGATCTGGTGCGAGAGCCGGCTAGGGGTGGGCAGCCGCTTCGCCTTCACCCTCCCCCGCTGGCGTGAGGTCGAGACGCCAGAGGTCACGATCGACGCGCCGGCGGCAGACTCCACCACCATCGAAGTGACGACCTGACGCCCTAAGTTCCGCAGCCATGGCACGGCTGCCGTCGTTGCTCGATCCGCCGATCGCCTTTGCCCACCGCGGCGCCAGCTCGGCCGCCCCGGCGAACACCCTGGAGTCGTTCCGGCTCGGGCTGCGACTCGGCGCCACCGGCCTCGAGAGCGATGTCTGGCTCACCGCCGACGGCGTGCCCGTTCTCGACCACGACGGCGTGGTCCGCGACAGGCTTCGCCGTCGTCACATCTCCTCGGTGGCCCGCCGCGATCTCCCGGCCCACATCCCCGCCCTGGCGGAGCTCTACGCCGCCTGCGGCACCGACTACGAGCTGTCCCTCGACCTCAAGGACCCGGCCGCCGCTACCGCCACCTTGGCGGTCGCGCGGGACGCGGGGGCCGCTGGTCGCCTGTGGCTGTGCCACCCCGACCGTGAGCTTCTCGCCTCACTCCGCCCCGAGGCAGGCGAGACGCATCTGGTGCACAGCACCCGGCTCCGGCGGGCGTCCCAGGGACCTGAGCGCCTGGCCGCCCAGCTGGCCGGCGACGGCATCGACGCAGTGAACTTCCACCGCAGCGATTGGAGCGGCGGACTGACCACCCTGTTCCACCGCTTCGGCCGCTTGTGCTTCGGCTGGGACGCACAGCACACCCGGATGCTCTACGAGCTGCTCGACATGGGGATCGACGCCGTCTACTCCGACCACGTCGACCGCATGATGGAAGCCGTGCGCGCTAGAGCAGGCTGATCTTGGAAATCGGCCAGACGCGGACGAAGGCGCGGCCGACGATCAACGACTTGGCGATGGGCCCGAACACGCGGCTGTCCTTGGAATTCCCGCGATTGTCGCCCATCACGAAGTAGTGACCTTTGGCAACCGTGCGCGGCGGAAAGTCGTTCATCGGCGATCCGTTCGCCGTGTACGTCTCCTTCAACACCCGGCCGTCGATGACGATCTGACCGTCACGGCCCTCGATGGTGTCACCGGGCAGCCCGATCACACGCTTGATGAGGTCCTTGATGTCGGGGTCGTCCTCGCCGGGCGGCCGCTTGAACACCACGATGTCGCCGCGGTGGACGTCGTGGAAGTCGTAGCTGAGCTTGTTGACCAGCACACGGTCCCGCTGGACGAGCGTGGGGTTCATCGAATCGGACGGGATGTAGAAGGCCTGGAGCAGGAAGGTCTTGATCAACAGTGCCGCCAGCAGCGCGGCGACGACGATCACGACCCATTCGACGGCGGAGCGGACGCTGCTTCGCGGCCGTGCGGGCGGAGCGACCGGAGCGGAAACTGCCGATGGCCGTTCGGGCGACGGCGCGGTGGAAGGCGGCGACGGGTCCACGGTGCGCCGAGGGTACCCGCTACGCGTCGCGATAGCGCTTCAGCATCCGGCAGGCGGCGTCCCGTCCGGCGCCCGCCAGCGTGGGGTCGCCGGCCTTGATCACCTTGCCGTCGCGGCCGAGCCGCAGCAGCAGGCGCTCGAGCCAGGCCCGCTCGCTGACGGCGAGGGTGACGCGCAGACGGCCGTCCTTCAGCTCCTTGACGCTCTCGACCGGGTACTGCTCTGCGGCCCATCGCCCCGCCGGTTTGAGCTCGACGGTGACGCGCGGGTCCTCGGCGCGAGGGCTGTACACGGCTGTGGCTACGACCGAGCCTTCGGCCCGTTCCACAGGCGTCTCGAGCGCCGTCGCCGCTCGGACGCGATCGATGCGGAACAGACGCTCGTCGTCGACGGCGTGGCAGTGGGCCGAGAGGTACCACTGCCCCCCGGCCGAGAAGATGGCGTAGGGGTCGACGACCCGGGTCGTGACCTCGTCACGGCCGAAGGAGTAGTAGTCGATCTCGACCTGCCGCCCGGTCTCCACGGCGGTGCGCAGGGCCGCCATGACATCCTGGGGCACCGACGCCAGGGCCACATCGAGGGCGTCGTCACCCGCGACACCGAGGGTCCGGGCCAGCTTCGCCAGGCCCCGGGCCAGCGGGCCCGCCTGGTCGGCGCCGGGAAAGGACTGCAGAGCCTTGCCGGCCGCCAACAGGGCCAGACCCTCGGCTGCGGTGAGCCGGAGCGGACGGGAGAAGTAGTCGGCGTATCGGATCCAGACTCGCCCGTCGGTCACGTCGACCTCGATGAGCACGTCGGGCGTGTAGGGGTAGAGGCCGCACATGAACAGTCGGTCGAGGTCGGCGACGAGCTCGGGCTCGGTGTACCCGAAGCGCTCGCACACCTCTTCGAGGGTGGGACCGTCGCGAGCCGCCACCCATGGGACGAGGGCGAGCAGTCGTTGCAGTTTTTCGTCGGCGCCTTTCCGGCCACCTCGCGGCTCGGTCAGGCGCTGCACAACTGCTCCAGCCACTCGACGAGATCGGTACGCAGTTCCGGCGGCTCGAGGACCTCGGCGTGGTCGAGAAAGCCGAGAACGAAAGACCGGAAGGCGCCGCGGTTTGTGACGGTGACCGCGAGGACGACGGAGCCGTCGTCGCGCCGCGACTCGACGGCGTCAGGGCCGACCTGGCCGACGGCCCAGCCGGCGTGATCGGTGTCAACGAGCAGGCGGGCGCTGAGCGGCTCCTCGTCGCCCATCTGCCATGGCGACGACGGCGGGGCGGGGGCGTCGGGTGGTTCGAACGAGGCCGCGTCCTCGTCGGAGACGATCTCGGAATCAACCCGATCGAGGCGGAAGTTGCGTTCATCGTCGCGGGCGTGGTCGCGGCCCAACAGGTACCAATGACCGTTGCGGAAGGCCAGGCGCCACGGGTCGACCTGTCGCTGCTGGCCTCGGTAGGTGAACGTCACCGGCTTGCGCTGTGAGATCGCCGCGAAAGCGGCGCCCAGGTTGGCGG
>CADDZP010000131.1 GCA_902812475.1 Actinomycetota bacterium
TTACCGGAGGGCCTCCAGTTCCCGAGCCGGCCGCGAGCCTCGGCCGCTCTTGCCGAAGGCCGCGCCGGCTGAGCAGAGAGCAGCGCCCTGCGGGTCAGGCAGGGCGCCTTACAAGCTCGACGCCGAACCTCCGGTTCGGCGTCGAAAAAGTTACAACTGGGCGTGGGGTCGGCCGCGGTAGGCGCGCTGTAGCCAGGCGAGCACCGTGCGTACGCTGAGGCCAGCGGCGACGACGGGGAGCAGGAGGCGGCGGGGGCCGCGCGCCGTGCGGGCCGAGAAGCGCAGGAGCGACCGATGGTGAGCCAGGATCATGCGATAGGGCGCCAGCTCACTCGACGCCCCCACCGTGTGGATGACCCGGGCCGCGGGCTCGTAGCCGACCCTCCACCCCGCCTGATGCAGGCGCCAACAGAGGTCGACGTCCTCGACGTACATGAAGTAGGCCTCGTCGAAGCGGCCCAGCTCACCGAGGGCGGCGGCGCGGAGCAGCAGGCACGTCCCCGACACCCAGTCGACGTCGGCCGCCCGGGCGTGGTCCCAGTCGAGCATCCGGTAGCGCCGGCTGAAGCGGTTGGCGGGCGCCACGAACCCGAGGAAGGCGTGGCCGATGGCGTCGCCCAGGGCCGGAAAGGCGCGCACCGACGGGTACAACGTGCCGTCGGGGTTGTCGACGCGTGGCGCCACGGCGCCCAGCCCGGGGTCGGCATCCAGGGCGGCCGCCAACGCCTTCATCGTCCCGCTCTCGACGATCACGTCCGGGTTGAGAATGGCGACGTAGTGATGCCGGGCGACGGCGAGGCCCCGGTTGGCCGCCGCTCCGAACCCGAGGTTGCCACCGCTCGGAACGAGCTCGACGTCGGAATCGGCCGCGGCGACGGCGTCGAGCGAGCCGTCCGACGAGTCGTTGTCGACGACGATGATCTCGCCGACACCGTCCGTCCGCAGGCTACGGACACATTCGAGCAAGTGACCGCGCGCGTTGTAGTTCACGACGACGGCGCTCACGCCGCCGGCGTCAGTCACGACTGAACCACGCCGCCGTACTGCGGAGTCCCTCCTCGAGTGCGACCGTCGGTTCCCAGCCGAGGACGCGTCGCGCCAGCGTGATGTCGGGCTTGCGCTGGGTCGGGTCGTCGACGGGCAGCGGCTCGTACACGATCTCCGACGACGAGCCGGTCACCTCCAGCACCTTCCGCGCCAGCTCCAGCACGGTGAACTCGTTGGGGTTACCGATGTTGACGGGCCCGACGTACTCGCTGTCGAGCAGGGCGAGGATGCCTCGCACCTCGTCGTCGACGTAGCAGAAGCTGCGCGTCTGGCTGCCGTCGCCGTACACCGTGATCGGCTTGCCGGCCAGCGCCTGCACGAGGAAGTTGGACACGACGCGCCCGTCGTTGGGCCTCATCTTGGGACCGTACGTGTTGAAGATACGAACGATCCGCACGTCGACGCCGTGAGAGCGGTGGTACGCCATCGTCATCGCTTCGGCGAAGCGCTTGGCCTCGTCGTAGACGCCCCGGGGCCCGATGGGGTTGACGTGGCCCCAATAGTCTTCGGTCTGCGGGTGGACCTGTGGATCGCCATACACCTCGCTGGTCGAGGCAAGCATGTAGCGGGCGCCCTTGTCCTTCGCCAAACCCAGCGTCTTGTGCGTACCGAGGCTCCCGACCTTGAGCGTCTTGATCGGATGCTCGAGGTAGTCGACGGGTGAGGCGGGACTGGCGAAGTGCATGACGGCGTCAACCGGGCCGCTCACATGCACGAAGTTGGTGACGTCGTGCTCGACGAACACGAAGCCTGGCTCACCGAATAGGTGGGCGATGTTGTCCACTGACCCCGTGAGCAGGTTGTCGACGGCGACAACTTCGTCGCCGCGCTGGAGCAGGGCTTCACAGATGTGCGAACCGACGAACCCGGCCCCGCCTGTCACGACGATGCGACCCATGGCGTCAGCTCCGGCCGATGGCGTCGTAGGCGAAGCCGCGGCGACGGACGGCGGCGGGGTCGAGGAGGTTGCGGGCGTCGACCATTCGCCGCTCCGCCATCAGACCGCCGACCTTCTCGAAGTCGAGCCACCGGAACTCGTCCCACTCGGTGAGGACGAGGAGCACCGACGCTCCTTCACACGCGGCGTAGGGGTCGGCGGCGACCTCGAGCCCGTCCACCGCGTCGGTCACGGCCGGGTCGTAGGCCCGGATGCGGGCACCGCGGGCCTGCAGCCGGGAGATGATCTCGAGCGACGGCGATCCCCGCAGGTCGTCGGTGCGCGCCTTGAAGGTCAACCCCCACACGGCGATGACCTGCTCGGCGACACTCCCCCCGGCCAGGGCCTCGACCTTGGTCACGACCTTCTCGAACTGGGCGTCGTTGACGGCGACCACGCCCTTGAGGAGGTCGAAGTCGTACCCGGCGTCCTCCGCAATCCGGATCAGCGCCCGCGTGTCCTTTGGAAAGCAACTCCCGCCCCAGCCTGGGCCGGGCTTCAGGAACTCGAAGCCGATGCGGCGGTCGTAGCCCATACCCAGGACGACCTCGCGCACGTCCGCACCGACGGCCTCGCACACATTGGCGATGGCGTTGACGAACGACACCTTGGTGGCGAGGAAGGCGTTGGACGCGTACTTGATGGTCTCGGCCGACGCCGGGTCGGTGACGATGACCGGCGCCTGGATGCCTTCGAACAGTGCGGCGACGCGGCCGGCCGTGGCCTGGTCTTCGCACCCGATCACGATGCGGTCTGGGTGGAGGAAGTCGTGGACGGCGGAACCCTCGCGCAGGAACTCCGGGTTGGACGCCACCTTGACGTCGTCGCGCCCGAGGGCCTGCTCGACGACGCGGGTCGAGCCCACGGGCACCGTGGACTTGTTGACGACCACCGACTCCGGGGGCAGCATCGACCCGACGGCCGATGCCGCCTGGCGGATGAAGCTCAGGTCGGCGGAGCCGTCGGGCGCCTGCGGCGTGGGGACGCAGAGGTAGCAGAACTCGCACTCGGCCGCGGCCGCCTGCTCGCCGACGACGAAGCTCAGGTGGCCCCCGTCGAGCCCGGTGCGGACGAGCTCTTCGAGGCCGGCCTCCCGGATGGGGACCTCGCCGCGTGACAGCTGGTCGACGCGGTCCGCCAGTACGTCGCCGCACACGACGGTGTGACCGAGGTGAGAGAAGCAGGCCGCCGTCGTGAGCCCGACGTAGCCCGCCCCCAGCACTGCGATGTGAGCCATTACGCCAGCAGCTCCTTGATCAGGCGTTCGAGTGGTACGTGGTAGTCGTCGAGGAGGGCGACGCCGCCCAGACGGAGTGCGGCGTTGTCGAGCGCCGAGAAGCGGGGCCGGGGTGCCGGTCGGGGCGGGTCGAGTTCGGCGGTCGCCACCGGCAGCACCTGTTCGGGATCGAGGCCGGCCATGGCGACGACCTCCCGCGCCAGCTGGAACCACGTCGTCACGCCTTGATTGGTGACGTGGTACACGCCGGGACGGCGCTCGACTGCGAGGCGGCGGATCATGGCCGCGAGGTCGTCGGTGAACGTCGGACAGCCGTGCTGGTCGTCGACGACGCGCAGCGGCTGGCCCTCCCGCGCCCGGGTGAGGATCGTCTTCACGAAGTTGCGACCGTGGCGGCCGCACACCCACGACGTCCGCACGAGCGTGTCCGCCGGGTGCAGCTCGTGCTCGCCGCCCAGCTTCGAGCGGCCGTACACCGACAGCGGGTTGGTGACATCCCACTCCACGTACGGGCGGGAGGCCAGGCCGTCGAAGACGTAGTCCGTGGAGACGTAGACGACCCGCGCGCCGGTCAGGCGGGCGCCCTCGACCACATGGCGCGTGCCCAGGGCGTTGACCCGGAAGGCGCGGTCGGGATCACTCTCGCAGCCGTCGACGTCGGTCCACGCCCCGGTGTGGACGACGACGTCGGGTGCGACCGCGCCGACGGCCTGCAGCACCGCGTCGCGGTCGGCCACGTCGAGCTGGACGTGGTCGAGCCCGACCACGTCCTTGTCGTCGAAGGCGCTGACGACGGCCCGTCCGAGCGCGCCACCGGCGCCAGTGACGAGGACTCGCTTCACCGAACCCATGCCGTCTCCTCGACGGGCGCCCGGTCGAGCAGGGGCGTCCACCACTCCCGGTTGGCCGCGTACCACGTCACGGTGTCGGCGAGACCCTTCTCGAACGGGATGGTGGCGTGCCACCCCAGCTCGCTCTTGATCTTCGACGAGTCCAGCAGATAGCGGCGGTCGTGTCCCGGCCTGTCGGGCACGATGGTCTTGAGCGACAAGGGCTTGCCGAGCACATCGAGCACCCCGTCGGCGATCTGGGTGATCGAGCGCTCGACACCGCTACCGACGTTGTACGTCTCGCCGACCGTGCCGCGGTCGAGCACGGCGTCGACGGCGCGGCAGTGGTCGAGAACGTGCAACCACTCGCGCCGGTTCTCCGTCGAGGCGTACAGCGGCAGCGGACGGTCGTCGATGGCGTTGGTCGTGAAGAGGGCGATCACCTTCTCGGGGAACTGGTACGGGCCGTAGTTGTTGCAGCAGTTCGTGATCGTGACGGGCAGTCCGTACGTCTCGTGGTACGCCCGCACGGCGTGGTCGGCGCCCGCCTTCGAGGCGTTGTACGGAGTGCGGGGCCGGTACGACGATTCCTCGGTGAATGTCTCGTCGGTGTCGAGAGGGAGGTCCCCGTAGACCTCGCACGTGGAGATGTGGTGGAAGCGCGCCACACCGACGCGTCGGGCGGCCTCGAGCAGCGACTGCGTCCCGATGACGTTCGTTCGGAAGAAGCGGCCAGGATCGATGACGGCCAGGCTGTTGTGGGACTCGGCCGCGAAGTTCACGACCACGTCGATGGACTGGTCTCCCAGCAGCGTCTCCACCAGGGACAGGTCGCCGATGTCGCCGTGGACGAACAGAATCCGGTCCTCGACGTCGGCCAGGTTGGCCCGGTTGCCGGCGTAGGTGAGGAGGTCGAGAGCGACGACCTCGTCGTCGGGATGGGCGTCGACCCAGTACCGGACGAAGTTCGACCCGATGAAGCCCGCCCCACCGGTGATGAGGAGTCGCATCGGAGTCCCACGCTACCGGTGGGTACTTTGACGACCCATGAAGGGCGTGATCCTGGCGGGGGGCAGTGGCACACGTCTCAACCCGCTGACGCGCATCACCAACAAGCACCTCTTGCCGATCTACGACCGGCCGATGGTGACGTACGCGATCGAGGCCCTCGTGAAGGCCGACGTGACCGAGCTCATGCTCGTCACCGGGGGGACGCACGCCGGCGAGTTCCTCCGCCTCCTCGGCAACGGCCACGAATATGGCATCGGCCGGCTGCTGTACGCCTACCAGGAGCGTCCCGGCGGCATCGCCGAAGCGCTCGCTCTGGCCGAGCGCTTCGTGGGCGGCGACCGCGTCGTCGTGGTGCTCGCCGACAACATCCTCGAGCGCTCGATTGCCGGACCGGTCCGGAGCTTCCAGCGCCAGCCCCACGGCGCCCGCATCCTGCTGTCAGCCGTCGACGATCCCGCGCACCTCCGCCACCTCGGCGTCCCCGCCCTCGACAGCGACGGCAGGGTGACGAAGATCCTCGAGAAGCCCGACGACCCGCCCAGCCACTACGCCGTCACGGGCATCTACTTCTACGACGAGCGCGTCTTCGAGGTGGTGTCCACGCTGGAGCCGTCGTCACGCGGCGAGCTGGAGATCACTGACGTCAACAACTGGTACGTCGAGCGCGCCCAGATGGAGTACGACGTGCTCGACGGGTTCTGGGGTGACGCCGGCGAGTCCATCGACGCCTACTACGCCGTCAACGACTTCGTCCGCCTCCACGGCGCCAACAAGGGCTGAGGCCTCTCCCGCATCCGCCTCCCGAAGTTCAACACGGCGGGATGGTTGTCGTCGGGCCGTTGCTCGGCACGGTCGTCGTGGGCTGGGAGGCCTGGGCCGGCGCCGGCTGGGAGCGCACACCGGCGTAGTCGGCGCCCACGACGAAGGCGACGTCGACCGTGCGCAGGCTGGGGTCGGAGACCAGGCGGGCGTTGCTCTGGAGGTAGCGCTGGAACAGCTGGGCCTTGTCGAGCGACCCCGCGGCGTAGCGGATGAGGGACTGGCTGAACCTGCCCGTGGCGTCGCCCCGATCGGCGACGCTGAAGCCGGGGCCCTGCAGGTCGATCGACACCCGGGCGGCCAGGCCGGTCTGCCCGGTGCCGTTGAGCACGCGCACCCGGATGCTCTCGGGCGTCACGGCCGGAGCGGGCGGCGGAGTCGCGCCGTTGATGCGGTCGATGAAGCTCTGGGCGTCGGGCTGCTTCAGCCTGAGAACGTCGGCCTGCAGTCCGCCGATGCGCGTCGTGAACGGCGTGGTCGGCAAGGTGAGCATGTCGACGGTGTCGGCGTTGAGCGAGTGGAACCTGCTGGCCAGGCGGAGAATGTCACTGCTCGACATGTGCTGGTCGATCTGCACGTTCTTGATTCCGATGCCGATCAGTTCGTTGACCTTGATCGGGTTGCGAGTGGCCAAAGCCTTGCGCAGCATGCGGCGGATGAAGTCCTGCTGACGTTGGATGCGTCCCAGGTCGCCAGTCGGGTCGCTCTGCCAACGCCCGCCTTCGAGCTCTTCGAAGTGGCGGCTGCGGGCCCACGCCAGGGCCTGGAAGCCGTCGAGGTGGGCGCAGCCTGCCGTCTTGACGTTGAGACCGCTGAACTTGTCGCGCGCGGGAGCGGGAACGTAGATGTCGACGCCGCCCACCGAGTTCACGATGGCCTGGAAGCCGACGAAGTCGACCTGCACGTAGTGATTGATCTTGATGCCGAGGTCCTGCTGGATCGTGTCGACGAGCCGCTGGGCACCGTTGTCGAAAGCGGTGTTGATGCGGTTCGACGACGCCGTCCCCGCGATCGGGACGTAGAGGTCGCGAGGGATCGAGAGGATGGCCGCCTTCTTCTGCTTGGTGTCCACGTGCAGGATCATGATCGTGTCGCTGCGCTGGCCGGTCACCGGGTTGCTCTTGTCGTTGAAGGCCGAGTTGTCCTCGATGTTGGCCCTGCTGTCCGAGCCGACGAGGAGCACATTGAGGGTGCCGCTGTCGGGGGCCAAGCCGGCGATGTTCTGCTTGTGGATCTGAGCGAAGCGCCAGCGGTAATAGACGTAGCCGGCGCCCGTCAGCAGGACCAGGAAGCAGAGCAACGAGATGCCGCCGATCAGCAGCCAGCGGCGCCACCTGTGCGACCGCCCGCCGGTGTCCGGCCTGCCTGGAGGTGCACCGGCGGGCGCCGGGCCGGCCGGCCGCGCCGGGGCGTCTGGGTCCTCCCAGGCAGGCAGCCACTTGTTGTTGTCTGTCTTCATGTCTCGACGGGGAGCCCCAGTTCGCGGCTTATAACGAGCCGCTGCACCTCGCTGGTTCCCTCGCCGATCTCGAGGATCTTGGCGTCCCGGTAGAAGCGGGCGACGGGCGTCTCGTCGATGAAGCCGTAGCCGCCGAAGATCTGCGTCGCCTCGCGCGTGGCCGTGACGGCCAACTCGGTGGCGTAGAGCTTCGCCATGGCGGCCGCCTGCTTGAACGGCCGTCCCTCGTCCTTCAGCCAGGCTGCTTTGTAGGTGAGGGCGCGGGCGTTCTCGACGCCTACGGCCAGGTCGGCGCACTTGAACGCCACACCCTGGTAGCGGCCGATGGGCCCGCCGAAGGCCTTGCGTTCCTTGGCGTAGGCGATCGACTGCTCGAGGCACGCCTGGGCGAGACCCACAGCAAGGGCGGCGATGGCGACGCGCCCGTCGTCGAGGATGGCGAGGAAGTTGCGGAACCCCTGGCCCCGCTCGCCCAGCAGGTTCTCGGCGGGCACCCGACAGCCGTCGAACACCAGGCCGTGCGTGTCCGAAGCGTGCCAGCCCATCTTGCGATAAGGCGGCTCCACGACGAGCCCGGGCGTGCCCGCAGGAACCACGATGGCGCTGATCTCGCCGGGCCCGCTCGCCGCCGTCACGGTGATGATCGACGTGATCGGCGTACCCGAGTTGGTGATGAATGCCTTGCTGCCGTCGATCACCCACTCGTCACCGTCGAGAGTCGCCCGCGTCGCCGTGGCTCCCGCGTCGCTCCCGCCGTGGGGCTCCGTCAGCCCGAACGCCCCGAGGGCGCGGCCGGCGCACAGGTCGGGCAGCCAGCGCTGACGCTGCTCCTCGGTGCCGAAGCGGAACACGGGGTTGGCGCCGAGGCCGACGCCGGCCTCGAGCGTGATCGCCATCGACGAATCGACGCGCGCCAGCTCCTCGATGGCGAGGCACAAGGTGGTGAAGTCGGCGCCTGAGCCCCCGTACTCCTCGGGGAACGGCAGCCCGAACAGCCCCAGCTCGCCCATGGCCAACACGGTGTCGACGGGGAACGTGTGGGTCCGGTCCCACTCCTCGGTGTAGGGGGCGATCTCGCGCTCGGCGAAGTCGCGAACGACCTTGCGGAAGTCCTCCTGTTCGGGAGTCAGGTCGAGCTGCACCGGGTGGATCGTAGGCTCGGCCCCCATGAAGGTTTGGGTCAACGGGCGCCTCACCAGCGAGGACGAAGCCCGTATTTCGCCCTTCGACCACGCCCTCCTGACCGGCGACGGCGTCTTCGAGACGCTCAAGGTCGAGGGCGGCGTGCCGTTCGCCGTCACGCGCCACCTCGAGCGTCTCGACCGATCGGCCGCAGGCCTGGGTCTTGATGTCCCACCGGGCGAGACCGTGCGCCAGGCGCTGCGTGACGTCATCCAGGCCAACGGCGGGGGCGACGGCGTCACCCGCATCACGCTCACGAGCGGGCCGGCCC
>CADDZP010000132.1 GCA_902812475.1 Actinomycetota bacterium
CTGCCGCTCGCGGGGCCGCTGGCGTGGGCGTGCCGGTTCCCCGGTGTCACGCTGGTCCCCGACCGCCGTGACGACGGCACCAACGTCGCGTGCGTGCCCACCGACGCTGACTTCACGTTCTCATACGGACCCGGCTCGTTCCTGCGCCACAGCGCAGAGGCGCGCCGCCTCGACCTCGCCCTGCGGGTCGTGCGAGAGCCGGGCCTCGGACACGACGTCGACGTTCCCGCCGACCTCCTCGCCGGGGTTACGTGAGCACCGAGGAGGCGCCGAGGGGCTGGGCCCGCCTGCCCCGCTGGCAGCACGTGGCGCTGATCGGGTTCTGCGTGCTCGCCGTGGTCGCGGCCATCGCCAACGCCGTCGTGGCCAGGTCCAACGGCAACCGGGCGATCCATCTCGCCTTCGGCGTCCTCGTCGCCGGCGTGCTCAGCTCTCTCATCGCCTCGTACCGCCGTCGCCCCCGCTGACATGAACGAGTACACCGTGGATCTCGCCGTGCCCGAGCGCGTCGTCGCTGTCGGCGCCCATCCCGACGACGTCGAGTTCGGCTGCGGCGGCACGCTGGCCAAGTGGGCGGCCCAAGGGTGCGCCGTCCACCATGTCATCTGCACCGACGGCTCGAAGGGAACGTGGGACCGAAACGTCGATGTGACCGTGCTCGTCGCCACTCGCCAGGAAGAGCAGCGGCACGCGGCGCGCGTGCTCGGGGCAAGCGACGACGTCGTCTTTCTCGGCTGGACCGACGGTGAGCTCGAGGACGGCCCCGCCCAGCGCCGTCAGCTCGCTCGATGGATACGCCGGCTACGGCCCGACGTCGTGCTCGGTCACGACCCGTGGCGCCGCTACCGACTGCATCCCGACCACCGCCACGCCGGGTTTCTCCTGACGGACGCCATCGTGGCCGCGCGCGATCCCCACTTCTTCCCCGAGCCGGAGCTCGAGCCCCATCGGCCGTCGGCGCTGCTGCTCTTCGAGGCCGACGAGCCCGACCACGTCGAGAACGTGGGCGCGCAACTCGAGACCAAGGTCGCCGCCTTGCTCGCCCATCGCAGCCAGTACCGCTCGACGATGGACATCGACGACCCTGCCGACGAGTCCCAGGTCGAGCGCTTCCGGCAGCGGGTCGCCGACACGGCCTCCGAGCAAGGCCGGCCCGCCGGCGTCGCCTACGGCGAACGCTTCAAACTCCTCCGCCCGCTGTAGGCGAACGGAAGCCGCCTGGACGAAGGGCCCGAACGGGCCCTTCGTCGCCGGACGGTTTAGCGCTTCTTGGCTGTCGACTTGCGAGCGGACGACTTACGAGCGGACGACTTCTTCGCCGTCGACTTGCGTGCCGTCGACTTCTTCGCGGTCGACTTCCGTGCTGTGCTCTTCCTCGCAGTCGACTTACGTGCTGCCGACTTCTTCGCGGTCGACTTCCGTGCTGTGGTCTTCCTCGCGGTCGACTTCTTCGCAGCCGACTTCTTCTTCGTGGCCTTTCTGGCGCCCGAAGATGCCTTCTTGGCTGGACTCACGATGCCGCCTTTCGTCAACGCCGTGCTTTACGCGTGGCTCTTTGCCTATGAAGACACCGTCACCGTGACGACGTCTTCGGGGCGGGGGCTGCCGCGAGCGACAGTCCCTCCGCTCTTGTTCAGGAGCGCCTCGTCGTTGAAGCGCTCACTGAGACCTCGATGTGGGCCGCGCATGCGCGCGGGTTGCACGACCTCGTGCATCGCCGCTACAGCGACTCTGTCGAGCAACTCGGAGATGTTCAACGTTGTTACTGACTCCCAAGCAATGAAGAAGTACCTGACAATCAGACAGGAACCATCGCTTGCGGTCAAGCATTTCCGTTGCAACACGTGCGCGCGCGTCGCGCGCGCATCATTGAGTTGGACGCGAAAACCCTTGGTTTGCAAGGCTTTTTCGCGTGTTATACGACGACGACGTCGTTGCAGTGATTGTTCTTCATGCGCGCGTCGCGCGTGCACAAGATGCAACAGGGTGCATCGACTGAGTCGTGTTGGCTGACGGCACCTACGACGCGATCGTTGTCGACGCCGAAGACATCGACGACGACGTGCGACTCGAGTTGACCATCACCGCGGGACCGAACAAGGGAGAGGTCGTGGCCGTGCGCGCCACCAACCTCGGCTTGGATCCCATAAGCGCGTTGGGTATACCGGCGCGCATCGTGGTGACACACGGCGAACCACATGTGGCCTTGGAGCCGTAGTGCGCATCGCTGTCCTCGCCGTCGCTGCGGCCCTGTGCGGTCTTGCCGCGTGCAGCAGTAACGCCACCCCGGCGCCGTCTGCGCCGCTGGCGACGCCCAAGACCGTCGACGACGTCACCGGCATCTGGCGCTCGGTGCACCAGAACGTGCTCGAGCTACGCAAGAACGGCACGTTCGTCCTCATCACCACCGTCGCGAATGCGATGAGCGGCAACTACACCTTGTCCGGCGACAGCGTCACCTTCTTCGACACAAGGGGGTGCGGCAGCGTCCAGGGCACCTATCGCATCCAGGCGTCGCCCAAGGGCCGCATCGAGCTGAGCCAACCGAACGACACCTGCGCCCCTCGAAAGCTGGGCCTTTCCGACCCCTTCGTCTACGCCCAGCCCGACTTCTCTTGAGCGGGCGCCGCCGTGTCGACACGGCGGGCCATGAACTCGCGCATGGCGGCGGCGACGCCCTCGGCCTCCTCGATGGGCAGCATGTGGCCCCCCTCCTCGAACCAGACGATCTCGGCGTCAGGGACGAGCTCGGCCATCCTCTCCTGCACGCTCGGGGGCGTGAACAGGTCCTTGCGCCCGGCGAGCACGAGCGTCGGCGCGGTGATCGACGGAAGGAAGTCGGCCGCCTGGTGGCGCCGCTGCTCGCCCATCATCTTGAACAGCACCGAGAAGTCGAGCTCGACGATCTGGCGCAGGTGGGGCGCGATGCCCTCGGCCGTGACCTTGGGACCCGCCACGTGGATGAGCTTCACCAGCTTCAGCCCCGTGTTGGGGTTGGCGAGGCCTTTGTTGAAGGGCTTGAGGAAGGCGAAGGGGAACAGGCCCAGGAGGATGTCCGCCACCGGATAGACGCGATCGAAGACGCCGATGTCGGCGAACGTCTTCACCGGGTTCTCGAACGTGCCCGCGACGGGCATGAGGGCGGCCACCCGGTCCGGTGCCAACCGGCAGGCCTCGACGATGACCTGGACGCCGAGGGAGTGGCCTGACAGCGCGGCCTTGGCAATGCCGGCGTCGTCGAGGAGCTCGATGACGTCGCGAGCCAGGCGCTCGGTGCTGACGTCCTCGCCGCGCAGGTTGCGGGCGAGGAAGCCCGGGTCGCGCGGCAGGCCGGACTCGCCGTGGCCGCGGCTGTCGAAGAAGATGCACGGGTACCCGTCTTCGATCATGGCCGGGCCGATACCGGCCCAGTACGAGTCGGGGCACGTCCAGCCGTTGACGAAGAGGATCGGCGTCTTTGGGCCGTTGCCGACGACGGTGTAGGCGATCGGCGTTCCGTCCGAGACGGTGACGGTGCGGTCCTTGGGCCAGATGGCGTACTCGCGCGCGGAGGGAATGGGCATGTACGTCATCTCACCAGAGCAGAGAGGTCGCCTGCGACCTCGACAGGTTCTGGGTCGACGGGAAGATCGCCTGGTTTCGTCACACCACTGAGCACGAGGGCGAACCGGAGGCCAAGGGCGACGGCGAACAGTCCGTCGGTGGACGGGCGGTCCCCGACGACGGTGGAGCCGGGCAGGCCCTCGCCCAAGCGATCACGAACGAGCTCGACCATCGGTTCGTGGGGCTTGCCGGCGATCGTGGGCGTGACCCCAGCGGCGGTGGCAACGGCGGCCAGGATGGCGCCGCCGCCCGGGATCGGGCCTTTGGGCGTGGGGTACGTGGGGTCGTCGTTGGTACCGATGAGACGAGCGCCCGCCATGACGGCGTGGGCCGCTCGGGTCAGTTCGTCGTAGTCGAACGTGCGATGCCAGCCCACGACCACGGCATCGGCCGGCCCGTCGTCCACGATGGTGACGGTGCGGTGGCGCAGCGCCTCCTCGACACCTGGCCCTGCGCACACGACCGCCGTCTGTCCTTCGTGCAGGAGGCGGGCCGCGGCCTGGGCCGACGTCAGCAGGTCTTCTGCGACGGCGGGGACACCGAGCCGAGCCAGCTTGGCGAGGTAGTCGTCGACTCGGGCCGAGGAGTTGTTGGAGACGAACAGCACCCGCTCGCCGCGCTCCCGCAGCCGGGCCACGGCGTCGGCGGCCCCGCTGATGGGCTCGTCGCCCAGCCAGACAACGCCATCCAGGTCGAGAACCCACGCCATCAGCGCTGCTGGCTCATCGAGGCGCTGCGTCTCCGCTCGGCGCCAGTCGTCACGTCAGAAACGAGCCCGCCGCCGCAGAGCGTCACCGGTCAAGGGTATGTGTCGCTCTGAACGGCGCCAGGGCCTGTATCCGGTGGGCGCTCGGCGTCAGTCGAAACGGAAGCGGCCGCCGTCGAGGACGACGTGGCCGCCATCGGTTTCGGTACGGAAGACGGCCTCGTTGCCGTCGAGCCACATCGACACGGTGAGCGTCTCGCCGGGGAAGACGGGCCGTGAGAAACGCGCCTCCATGGCCCGAAAGCGCGACGGGTCGGAGCCGCAGAGGGTGTGGAGGAGGGCGCGGCCGGCGAAGCCGTAGGTACACAACCCGTGGAGGATGGGCCGGTCGAACCCGGCGCGCTTGGCGAATGCCGGATCGGAGTGGAGTGGATTGCGGTCGCCGGAGAGCCGATAGAGCAGAGCCTGGTCGGGACGTGTGGCGTAGGTGACGACGTGATCGGGCGCCCGGTCAGGGGGCCGGTTCTGGCTCCCGGATGGGCCTCGGTCGCCGCCGAAGCCACCTTCACCCCTGATGAACAGACCCGTCCTTGACCGGAACCGCGGCTCGCCCGTCTCGGCGTCGACCGACGACGACTCGATCACCACGAGCGCGCCCGAACCCTTGTCGTAGATGGCAGCGATGCGACTCGTCGTCCGCACAGCACCCTCGACGGGAATGGGCCCGTCGACCTCGATGCCCTGCTCGCCGTGCACGAGCATCGCTGGGTCGAACTCGCCCAGGGCAGCAAGCGGCGACAGTCCCCGGCTCCCGCCCCCGCCACCTCCTTGACCGACGATGACGGCGAACGTCGGGAGCACCCGTTGTTCGTGCCCGACCGAGTTCTCGGTGGTGAACTCCAGCTCGAACGCCGCGTCAACGGCACCGGCGCCGACGCCAAGGGCGTAGAGCAGCGCGTCCTTGGATGTCCAGCGCCGTTCACTCTCTGGCGACGTCGTCCCTACGGCCCCGGGGTTGATCGACATTGCGCTCTCCTTGTCTGCGTACCACCCACAGTGTTACATGATTCTGTGTTACAGTCAACGGCGTGCAGATGAGCGTCGACGACCTCGCCCGGGCGGCCGGAACCACGACCCGCAACGTGCGGGCCCTGCAGACCGAGGGCCTCCTTCGCGGGCCGCTCCTCGTCGGCCGCACCGGCACCTACGGCGCGGACCACCTGGCTCGACTCCAAGCAATCCTTCGCTTGCAGGCGCGGGGCTTCAGCCGTGCCGCCATCCGCGAGCTCCTCGACGCATGGGAGCGCGGCGCGTCGCTCGAGGATGTGCTTGGCCTCCCCCGGCGCCGGCGCCGGCACGGCGCTGCCGTGAGCCCCTTCGACGACCTTGCCGAGTCCTTCGCCGCATGGCGGGGACCCCGCACGGGCCTCCTCCCGGGCCCACTGGCCGACGCGGCCACGACGAACTGACGAGTCGCGTCTGCTATTGCTGAGTTGTTGGCGCTGAGCGCGACCAACTCCGCGAAACCCGATCCTGGTGCCTGACTCTCGTTGCTATTGCTGAGTTGTTGGCGCTGAGCGCGACCAACTCCGCGAAACCCGATCCTGGCGCCTGACTCTCGTTGCTATTGCTGAGTTGTTGGCGCTGAGCGCGACCAAGTCAGCAAAAGCGTCGGTGGGGTTGGATCACCCGGCGCCGACGTGTTCGAGGATCATGCCGGTGACGACGGCGGGAAGCTCCTCGGGGAGCCAGTGGCTGGCGTCGACGCGCTCGTACCGGTAGGGGCCGGTGACGTAGCGGCCGGTGAGATCCGCGGCGCGTGAGCCGAGGGCGAAGTCACCTGTGGCATACACGTACAAGGTGGGAACGATGACGGGCGTGAGCCGGCTCGGCGGCGTGAACGGGATGGCGCGGTACCAGTTGATGGCCGCCGTCATGGCGCCCGGCTCGCCCAGCAGGTCCATGTACCGGTCGAGCTTTTCCTCGGGAAGCCCCGACCGCACGAGCGTGTCGCGGAACCGCCGCCGTCCGAACGCCGTCCTCGTCGACCACTCCGGCAGCCGGGGCACTTGGTAGAAGAGCATGTACCACGACCGCAGAAGCTGCGAGCTCGAGACCTTGGCCCGGGCCATGGCCGTGGGATGGGGCGTGGCGAGCGACGTCATCGTGCGCACCCGCTCGGGATGCCACATGGCGCAGTACCAAGCGGCGGCGCCACCCCAGTCGTGCCCGACGACGTGGAAACGTTGCCCGCCGGCGGCGTCGGCGAGCGCCAAGACGTCACTCACGAGGTGGTCGGCGCTATAGGCGCGCCGCCCCTGGGGTCGGGCCCGAGGCGAGTAGCCCCGCTGGTCGGGCGCGAGCACCCGGTAGCCGGCTTGCACCAGGCCCGGCACCACCCCGTCCCACGACTCCTTGGTCTCAGGGAAGCCGTGCAGAAGCACGACGATCTCCCCGTCCGTCGGGCCTTCGTCCCGGACGTCGAAGATGAGATCGCCGTTTCGGTACTCGTTCACCGTTCGGAGGCTACGGCGGCGGCGTGCTGCCGCCTTTCGGTGTGTTGGCGTCCTGTGGCGCGTGCGTGATGATGAGTGCTGTGCCGACAGCTGATCAGCCCCGCCGCCTGAACGCCGTGCTCTTCGAGGGCTTCGAGCTCCTCGACGTCTTCGGGCCGCTCGAGGTGTTCGGGGCGCTGCGCGACCGCTTCGACGTCCATCTCGTCGGCCCGACGGCTGGCGCCGTGCGCAGCGCCCAGGGCCCCAGCGCCCTCGCCGACGAGTCCTATGACGATGGCCGGCCTGCCGACATCCTGGTGGTGCCCGGCGGTATCGGGACGCGCCGCCTGGTCGGCGACCGGTCATTCCTCGACACGCTCGCCTCGTGGGCCGTCGGCACCGAACTTGTCACGTCCGTGTGCACCGGTGCCGCCGTTCTCGCCGCCGCCGGTCTGTTGGACGGTCGGCGTGCCACATCCAACAAGCGCTCGTTCGCCTGGGTCTGTGAGCAGGGTCCACACGTGCAGTGGGTGCCCGAGGCGCGCTGGGTGGAGGACGGGAACCGGTGGACGTCGTCAGGTGTGGCGGCGGGTATCGACATGGCCCTGGCCATCGTCGAACGGCTGCACGGCGCCGACCTTGCCTGCCAGGTCGCCGACGGCATCGAGTTCGAGTGGCATGACGACCCTTCCTGGGACCCGTTCGCGGCCAAGAACGGATTGGTGCCCAAGCTTCAGTCGTAGTGCTGCAGCCGGGGCCACATCTGCCCCCATGGCCGGCGAGGCCGGCGGCAGATGTAGATGTGGCCCCCGCGCTCCTCGTTGTCGGCGCGGGCGCGGTTGTCGATGCGGGCCACGGTGGTGACCTCACCGAACAACTGGCGAAGGCGGCGTCGCAGGGGCGGGGTGTCCTTCGGACCTGGCGCCACGGCGACGACAGTTGTCGCATCGGGGTTGCCCGGACCCCACAGCCAGAAGTTGTTCTGGCCACTCACCGCTGTCGGCAGCCGGTAGCGACCGCCGAGCTCGTTGATCGCCCCTGCTTCGCCGTAGTCGGCGGTGAAGATGACAGCGTTGGCCTGCTCGTCGGGGGGCAGCGAGCGCCACACGCCGGAGACCGTACGCACGAAGTCGGGCCACCCGACGGTCTCGACCTGTACCGGATTCAACGGGGTCGACCACGCGATGTACCGGGGCGGCAGCAGCGGGAGCACGACGGGCAGGGCGACAAACGTGGCGACCGCCGTCCAGGTCAGCAGGGTTCGGTGACGGACCAGCGCGCCGTTCCGTTGCCCGAACACCACGGCCCCGGCCGCGACGAGCACCGTGTACAGCGCCGCCACGTAATACACGTGCTTGCCGCCCGTCAGACCGAAGAAGACGAACAGGAGCACATACGCCAGGGCGAGCGAGCGCCAGACGGGCGAACGCGCACGCCACAGCGCCCACAGGCCGGCGATCCAGACACCGATCAGCGCCGGGCTCACCATCACCAGCTGGGCCGGAACAAACAGGGCGAAGCCCGCAGGGCCCCCGTACTTCTGGTTGAGCCGACGGGTCATATCGATGGTCGCCCAATGGTGACCGGCCTGCCAGATGATGTCCGGTAGAGCGCAGAGCACGACAATGACCGCACCGACGAGGAACCACCACGAGCGGAACAGACGCCGCTCGCCGAACACGACCAGCCCGACCAGGACCGCGGCGACGAAGAATCCGATGCTGTGCTTGTTCGCCAACCCGAGACCGGCGACCACGCCCGCTGGAACCCACCAACGTGGATCACCGGTCCGTCCCAGTCGGACCACGAAGAGGGCGAACGCCGCCCAGGCGAGCAGGTCATAGGCCGTCGGGCCGTGGAGGTGGCCGGCGCCCAGCACCGCCGGTGCCGTCGCCGTGCCGACGGCGGCCAGGAAC
>CADDZP010000133.1 GCA_902812475.1 Actinomycetota bacterium
GCTTGCGACCCTCCTCATCGGAGAGACGACGTACCTTCACCGGTTCAGCCATGATCGCAAGCGTGACAATCACCGGCTGCCTGGTGGCGGACCACCCGGGCGTTCCAGTGCGGTCAGGGCACTAGCTGACCATCCGCGTTCGCGGCCAGAGGTCCCGCAATCGTCGTGGCTGATCACGGCTGCGACGAAGGGAGACCTCTGGTGGCAAGCGACGGTAACGGGCTCGCGGAGAAGTTGCTGGGACTCGACGGCTTCCGCATCCTCGACGTGGCCGAGACCGACACCGAGGTGGTCGTCGAGATCGAGACGACGGTGACCGTCGTTGGTTGCCGCGGCTGCGGCACGCGCGCCGAGGCACAGGATCGCATGCCCGTGGAGATCCGGGACCTCCCATGCTTCGGGCGTCCCGCCCGGCTGATCTGGCACAAGCGCCGCTGGCGCTGTCCCGATCCCGACTGTGCGGCCAAGACCTGGACCGAGACCTCCCCGCATGTCTCTTCGCGCTGCGTGCTGACCCAGCGGGCGGGGATCGAGTCGTGTCGTCAGGTGGGCGAGAACGCCCGTCCCGTCTCCCAGATGGCCGACGAGCTCGGCGTGTGCTGGTGGACGGTGATGGCCGCCGTCATCGAGCACGGCACCCCGCTCGTGGAGGACCCCGAGCGGGTCGGCCCGGTGCACAAGCTGGGCGTCGACGAGACCTCCTGGCTGCAGGCCACGCCCTCGCACCCCACGCTGTATGCCACGGGGCTCGTCGATCTCGAGCGACCCATCCTCATCGACATGGTCGAGGGGAATGCGGCCGCTGACCTGCGGCGATGGTGCGCCGAGCAGGATCCGGCGTGGCTCGGAGGCATCGCTGTGGTCACCACCGACCTGGCCGAGTCCTACCGCCGGGGCCTCGACCCCCACCTGGCCCACGCCCGCCGCGTCGCCGACCCCTTCCATGTTGTGCGCGTCGGCAATCGCTGTGTCGACAAGGTGCGCCGCCGTGTCCAGCAAGAGACCCTGCATCACCGGGGACGCAAGCACGATCCCCTGTATCGCATCCGCAAGCTCCTCCTCTCGGGCCACGAGCGCCTCGACGAACGGGGACGGGATCGGATGCTGCTGGGTCTGCGTGTCGGCGATCCCCACGACGAGGTGCTGGGCGCCTGGTTGGCCAAGGAGTCGGTGCGGGACATCTACTTGACCGAGGATCCCGCCGAGGCCGCCCTCCTGATCGACAAGGCGATCGCCGGCTGCGCGAAGGACGAGGTGGAGGAGATCCGCTCTCTCGGTCGGACCCTCGCTGCTTGGCGCACCGAGATCCTCGAGCACCACCGCAGCGGCGCCTCCAACGGGCCGACCGAGGGGCTCAACCTGTTGGTGAAGAAGATCAAGCGCTGCGGGCACGGCTTCCGACGCTTCGAGCACTACCGGCTCCGCGTCCTCCTCCATGCGGGCGGAGTCACCTGGCCGACGCGTCCTTCACCACCGCGGATCCGGCACCGCTCTCCCCACTCGAACGCGTAGAGCCAAGAAAGCTGCGCTGCCGTCGGACGCGATCCGCGGACGCTTCGGCGACTCGTGCTCACCGGTGCCCTCCTCGAAAGCGGGCTCTCGTCTCCCGAGGCGTTCAAGGATGCAGTTGGTCGATACGCCGATGCCGACGTCGACGACGTTGTCGTCCACTGGCCAAGGGCGACGGAGCCATACCGAGGAGACGTCGACGCGTTCGAGCGGGCGGTGTCCGCATAGCCAACGCTCGACGTTCTAGGTCGCTCCCACCCCGCCCGATGGCGGGCGGGACCGACGAGCGGCACAACGTTCGTCAAAGCCATCATGTGCGGATGGTCGAGGACCTTCAAGACCCACGCCGCAGTGAGCCGCCGTACGTTCTCGGTGAACGCGACATGCTCGAGTCGTGGCTCGAATTCCACCGCACCACTCTTCTGCTCAAGTGCGAGGGCGTCGATGACGAGGGTCGCAAGCAGCGCCCCGTGCCCACGTCGAAGCTCTCGCTACACGGCCTGGTGCGCCACATGGCCGAGGTCGAGCGGAACTGGTTCCGGCGCGTTCTGCTCCGAGACAAGGACGCGCCCTCCATCTGGTACGACCCAGGCCGAGAGGACAGCGAGCTCGTCCCGCTCGACGACGCTCACTGGGAGGCTGACTTGGCTACGTGGCAGGCCGAATGCGAAGCGAGCCGTGGCGCGGCCGCCGGCCGCGATCTGAACGAGACCGGAGTCCGCCACGGCAGGCCCTGCTCACTCCGGTGGATTTACGTGCACATGATCGAGGAATATGCGCGTCATAACGGGCACGCGGACCTCATCCGCGAGCTCGTCGACGGGCAGGTGGGCTGGTGATCCCGAAGGATGTTCATGCCGTGACGTCCGCCCAGCCGGTGGCTCCCGAACGGGCGACCAGGAAGACGTCGACCAGGTAGTCGATGATCTGATCGATGGTGGCGTCGAGATGGCCGTCCTGCCACTCGGCGAGCACCTGCTCGATGGCGCCGACGAGCGAGAGGGCACCCATGTGCACGACCACGTCGGGGACTGCCTCCGGCAGGTAGGGACGGGCCGTCGCCGCGATCAACCCCGCGAACTGGCGTACGGAAGCCCGCACGTGGCGCTCGACCGCCGCCCCGGCCGCTGCCGTCTCGACGAAGAGCACGCGGGCCTTGCGCGGGTCGTCGGCGAGGGCGCGCACGAAGGTCTCGAGCGCGGCCCGGGCCTGGGCCTCGGGCTGGGGCGCCGCCTCGCTGACCCGCTGCGCCACGAGGTGAAGCAGTTCGGTCGCGATGCGATCGAAGACGGCGATGAAGAGCTCACCGCCGTTGGAGAACGACTCGTAGAAGTAGCGGTCGGTGAGGCCCGCCTGGCGGCACACATCCTTCACGCCCGTCGCCAGGAATCCGTCCGTGCCGTACAGCTCGAGTGCGGCGTCGATCAGGCGCTGGCGCCGGGCGGCGACGCGCGCCACGGCACTCACGCCCGCATAGATGCGGGCGGGGGTTCTCGCAGCGCTGTGCGTCGTGGCCGGCATGAGCTCCATCTTGACGACACCGATCGTCACATGCAATCCTTTTTGACGAGTTGGATCGTCAGAATTGTGCATCGAAGACGGAGCCAGAGCTCCGCGACCTGCTGACGCCGGCGGGCGTGGCCGCGGCGGGCGCCAACATCGTGATGCAGCTGGCCCTCCTTCCCGTGGGCCGGGGGGTGGCGGAGAGCAGGGTGCCGAGCGGCAGCCTCTATGAGCACCCCATCAAGCGCGCCCGCACGACGTTCGGCTACGTCATGGTCGCCCTCTTCGGCACCGACGAGGAACGCGACGCGCTCGGCCGGGAGGTCACGGCGGTGCACGGCCACGTTCGTTCCCGCCCCGGCGACCCCGTCGCGTACAACGCATCTGATCCCAAGCTCCAGTTGTGGGTGGCCGCCTGCATCTACCGAGGTCTCGAGGACGTCTACCGCACCGTCTTCGGGTCGCCCCGCGAAGAGGTCCTCGACACGATCTACCCGCACGCGGCTCGTCTGGCGACCACCCTCCAAGTGCGCCCGGAGATGTGGCCGGCGGACCGCGACGCCTTCGAGGACTACTGGCGGCACATGGTGGAGCGCATCGAGATGGATGACGTGACCCGGGCCTACCTGTACGACTTCGCGGGTCTGGGGTTCCTGCCGTGGCCCGTCCCCCGGCTGTTCGGCTCGTTCCACCGGACGTTGACTGCCGGCTTCCTGACCGAGCCGTTCCGCCGGGAGCTGGGCCTGCCATGGGGCAGGCGCGAACAGCGACTATTCGACGCGACGATGCGTGTCCTCGGCGCCGTCAACGCGGTTACGCCGCCTCGCCTGCGGGCCCTGCCCTTCGATCTGTACCTGTGGGACACGCGCCGGCGCATCCGCATGGGACGGCCCGTCCTGTGAGCCTGCGGATGGATCGGACGCGACCGGCGCAGCCCGCCGCTCCTCTCGGGCCGCATTCGTTGCTGTGGCGGTACGCGGGTGACTCCCGCATCGCCTTCCTCGGCGGCACGATCGGCCTGCTTCAGCTGATGCATCCAGCCATCGGCGCCGGCGTGCTCGAGCACTCGAACTTCTTCGACGACCCGGCCGACCGCGTCTTCCGCTCGCTGCCCCGCATCCTGGGCGCCGTGTACGACGGCGATGAGGCGGCAACGACCGGGCGAGAGGTGCGCGACTTCCACCGCTCGATCCGCGGGACTGACGCCGCCGGCCGTGCGTACCACGCCCTCGAGCCGGCCACGTTCTGGTGGGCACACGCCACCTTCCAGTTCATGGCCGAGCAGGTGGCAGACCGCTTCGACCGCCACCGTCTCACTCATCGCGAGCGTGAGCAGCTCTACCGGGAGGGCGTCGAGTGGTACCGGCGCTACGGCGTCAGCGACCGCTCGGTGCCACCCGACCGCGCCGCCTTCCAGGACGAGTGGGAGCGCGTGTGCGCCGAGGTCCTCGAGATGAACGAAGCCGTGCGCTTCGTCCTCGCCGCCCTCGAGGCGCCGCTGGCGCCGCTCGGCCACCAGGCTGGTATCCCGCCCCGGCTCCGGCCGCTGGCCGACAACCCCGTAGTGCGCCGTCTCCTCGCCCGCCCCTCGCGCATCGTCGCCGTGGGCGGTCTGCCGGCGATGGTGCGGAAGCGCTTCGACATCCTCTGGACGCCGGCTGATCAGGTGCAGCTGGAGGTCATGCAGCGGACCATCGCCTGGACGTGGCCCCTCTTGCCCGCCACCGCCCGCTGGCAGCCTCGTGCCGCCGATGGATGGCGGCGTGAGGTCGGGTTCGTCCCCTGACGGTGCCGGAGACCACAGATCCGAGCCAGGCGCTCGGCGCGAAACTCGCGTCGTGGAGAACCCGTCGGCCCCACCCGGCAAGGCGCAGAAGTACGCGCGCGTCGAGCGCGAGCGGCGCTGGCTCCTGCGCGAGCAGCCCGACCCCCGAACGGCTATCAGAGAGGTCGACATCACAGACGCGTATTTGGAGGGCACCCGTCTACGGCTGCGCCAGGTGCTCGATGTCGGAGGTGACTCACCGCCGGTCTACAAGCTCACCCAGAAGGTGTCGGGATCAGGCGGCGCAGCGCTCGTGACGAACACGTATCTCTCCAAGACGGAGTACGAGCGTCTCTCGCAACTCGGAGGCCATGTCCTCACAAAGACGCGGTTCAGCGTCCCTCCGTTCGGAGTGGACGTGTTCGCGCCACCGCTGGACGGCCTCGTACTCGCCGAGGCAGAGTTCGAGTCGGACGAAACCATGCAGGCCTGCGAGGCGCCGCAGCAGGCCGTCGCCGAGGTCACCGGCGATGTGCGCTTCACCGGAGGTCGGCTGGCGATGATCAATCGACCTCAGATGCTGGAGGCTCTCGCTGCCTTGGGGCTGCGACCTGCGTAGCGGGTTACGGCTTTCGGCGGGCCTGGAGTCTTTGGGCGAAGTCCGGTTGCTGCATCGACCAGACCTGCGCTTTGAGCTCGATTTCGACGGCGTCGGTTGATTCGGCGACCGTCGGCATCTGACGCAGGGTCTCCTTGACCTTGCGCACCAGTGCGGGCGGAGCCGAGGCAGCCTTGGCCGCGAACGCGCGAGCCGACTCGAGCAGGCGGTCGTCTTCCACACAGCGCCAGGCCAGACCGTGGCGCTCGGCCGCCTCGCCGTCGAGCACGTCGCCGAAGAGCACGGTGGCGGCGGCGCCTTGGGGACCGAGCACCTTGGTCATCATCCACGTGTGGCCGCCGCCGGGATGGAGGCCGAGCTGCAGGAAGCGCGTGTCGAAGCGGGCGGAGCGTCCGGCGATGCGGACGTCGCACGCCAACGCCAGGTTGACGCCTGCGCCGACGGCCGGTCCGTTGACGGCGGCGACCGTCGGGAGCGCGGCGCGCTGCACCCGGAGAAACCCCTCGTAGACCGACCGCAGTCCATCGCCGCCCGACCCCCGGCCGGCTTGGCCGAGGTGGGACAGGTCGGCGCCGGCGCAGAAGGCGGGGGGCGCACCCGTGACCACGACGGCAGCGACGGACTCGTCGCCTTCGAGCGCGTCGAAGGCGGCGACGATCTCGTCGACCATCTCCAGAGAGAGGGCGTTGCGGCGTCCCGGGTCGTCGAGGGTGACGACGCCGACGCCTGCGTCAACCTCGGTCCGGACGAGACTCAGGGATCTACTCGTTCTTGACGACGGCGGGCGAGCGGCGGAAGAAGTTCTCGACGTCGCGCTCGTACTGGTAGGCCGGGCGGCTGTCGCCGACCGTCCGGCGCAGGCGGCTGGCTTGGGCGAAGCTGTCGACGGCGCCGGCGGACGTGTAGCCGTACTGGAACCCGGCCCGCTTGAGGCGTCGGTTGTCGACGCCTCGGCCGTAGCGCAGGAGATCGAGCATCTCCGGCGGCAGCTCGATGCCGAGGCGGTTCAGGGGCTCGGCCGCGAACCGAGTGAGCACGGGCGGAAGCGGCCACAAGCGCTTGTTGCAGATGGCGGCCACTTCGCTCCACGGCAACCGCCCGTCGCCCGCAACGTTGTAGATGCCGGGCACCTGCTCGCGCATCACGAACTCGAGGCACCGCACGACGTCGTCCTCCTCGACGAACTGCATCAGGGGGTCGAAGCCGAAGATGGACGGCACGGCAGGCAGCTGCAACGCCTTGCTGGTCGGCGTGATGATGTCGGTGCCGAGCACGTTGGAGAACCGCAGCAGCGTCACGACGACGTGGGGATTGTCCTCGGCGAAGTCGTGCAGGTAGCTCTCGGCCTCGAGGAGCGACCGCTCCACGCGGGTCTTGGCCGAGTGTCTGCGGGTCATCTCCTCGCGGAACCAGACCGGGTCCTCGTACGACGACCCGTACACGAGCGTCGAGGACTTCACGACCACCTGGCGGACGGGGCTGCCGGCGGCGCCTGCGGCGGCCAGCAAGTTCAGGGTGCCGATCACGTTGATCTCGTGCAACGCCCGCCCGCTCATGCGCGTCGAGTCCACGATGAGGAACGTGTGCAGCACGGTGTCGACCTGCGTCGCCCGCACGATGCGGTTGAGGATCGAATAGGACTGGTCGGCCCGCACGTACTCGGTGCGTTCGAGCTCGACGCGCGGCTCGCGAGTGTCGAGCCCGACGATGACATCGACGTCGGGGTCCTTCTCGAGCGCCTGGGCCAAGCGGCCGCCCCAGAAGGTGCTCAGGCCGGTGACGAGAACGCGACGGCCCACCGGGCCGCCTACCCGAACCACACGCTGCGGCGCTGGCGCAGCATGTCGTAGAGGTTGTCTTGGAGTCTGACCCTGATCGCCTCGGCCTCGTCCATGATGCGGCTCCGGGAGTACCGCTCCTGGTCGGGCGGGACGTCGAAGTGCACCGGATCGAGCACGCGCAGCTTGAACTTGGCCGGGAAGTAGCCGATGAGCCCCAGCGGGCCCAGCAGCAGCATGTTGGCCGTCAAGGGCACGTAGGGCAGGCCGAAGGTCCGGGCGAGGAAGTTGTTCTTGTAGACGATCGGCATGGACTCCTCGGCGCCCATGACGGCGATGGGGATCACGGGCACGCCCGCCCGCATGGCGATCTCGACGAACCCGCCCCGGCCGAAGCGGCGCAGCTGGTACCGCTCGCTGTAGAGCTTGCCCGGGCCCTTGGTCCCCTCGGGGAACACCAGCACCAGCTGCTGCTGCTCGCGAAGGAGCCGGTAGGCGTTCTCGGGATGGGCGGCCACGCCGCCCGCCCGCGCCCACAGTGTGCCGACGACGGGGGCGGCCCTGAAGATGTTGTCGGCCAGCCCGTACACGGGCCGCTGCAGCTCCTGCTCGATCCCGTGCATGATCACCGGCGCGTCGGACGGGATCGCTCCGGCGTGGTTGGCGACGAGAAGGGCGCCTCCGTCGGTGGGGACCTTCTCGAGCCCTTCCCACTCCACCCGGAACCAGCTCTTGTAGAGCGGCTCGTAGAGCCGGCGGGCGAGCTGGCGCGTGTGCTCGGAGCGGCCCCACTCGTCGACGTCGCTCTGGCGGGGATCGGGCAGGGGCTCGGCGTCCGCCTGCCGAGGCAGGTGGACCAGCGCGCCCCGTGCCTCGGCGGTGACCCTCTCCTCGCTCGCCACCCTCAGAGCCTAACTGCCCTCGGCGGCCTCGGGTTCGGGCGCCTCTGCGGCACTCGACCCCCTCAGGCCCATGGCCGACAGGGCGCCGAAGACGGCTATCGCGGCTGTGCCCAGCGCCCCGAGGAGGAACACGACCAGCTGTATGCGGACGTAGTTGGGGACCGACTGCCTGGCCACCGAGAACCGGTGCAGGTTGAAGCGGACGGTGAGGATGCTGGCGACGCCGATGACGACCGCCATGACGACGGTCAAGCCCAGGGTGACGGCCGCGACCGTGTCCTGAGAGTCGGTCGTGCGGGCCTCGAGGAAGATCGGGAGCGACACCAGCACCACGGCCACCACGAGGAACAGCAGCGTGGGCGCGCCGAGGTTGCTGAAGGCGTAGCCGATTCGGTGGAACACGTCATCGCCACCGGGGATGTCGTTGCGCTTGGTGGCGAATCCCTGGGCGATGGCGGCGAGCACCTGGGCGCTGACGACCGCGGTCAACGCCAGCCCGATGCTCATCACGAACGCTGCCCACCGGGGAGGCGGTTCGGCAGGCGCCGTGTCCTCGCCGGCGGCATCGTCAGTCACCGCGTCGGCCGGAGCGCCGACGGCGGGAGGCGGCGGGGGAGGTGGCGTCAGTGT
>CADDZP010000134.1 GCA_902812475.1 Actinomycetota bacterium
GGATGTTGCCGATAGTGAAGGCGAGGTAGGCGGTGAACACCGAGCAGATGGCGAAGAAGGCCACCAGCTTCAGCACCGTGTACAGCATCTGCCGTCTCACTTGAGGAGACCACCCACGATCTGGGTCACGGCCTGCACGCCGACCGTGGGCGCGGGCAGCGTGACGGGCGGAAGGTTCAGTGGCGAGGAAGGCTTGGCCGCGGACGACTGCGGCGCCGACTGCGGTGACGAGCCGGCCGTGGGATCGGGGATCGGCGGCAGACCGAGGAGGTCGCATGGGAGCGGCGGATGCTGCGGGTCGTGGCCCCCGCCGCACAACGAACCCCCGCCGACGATGAACTTGATGGTGGCCAGGGTGGTGCCCGGGCTGGAGGGGTCGGGCAGCGTCCCCGCCGCCTCACCGAGCACCTGGAAGAACTGGCGCAGACTGTTGATGACGGCGGGGAGCCGATTGCGGTTGTCGTAGACGAGCTGGATCGTCTTGCCGCCCTCGGTCACGAACTTGTTGAGGAACGGCCTGTTGGCCTCGAGGACGTCGGCCGCGTCCGACGACAGGCGCGACAGCTGGTTGAGCACCGACGTCAGGTTGGGGGCCTGGGCGTTGAGGTCAGGCAGGGCCACGTTCAGGTCCTTGGCCCCCGCGACCAGGTCGGGGGCGCTGTTGGCCAGGCTGTCGGAGAGGCGGGAGAGATCGTCGAGGAACTCGCGCGTGTCGGCGTCGTGAGCGACCTGGATGTCGGTCAACTGCTGGTAGGCGGCGATCTGGCGGTTGACCGACGCGCCCAGCCCCTGGCCGGCGTTCGCCAGAGTGTCGAGGAGGGTCGTGATGTCCTCGGGCCTGATCGCCTTGAGGATCGGGTAGGCGCTCGTGAGCACCTGCTCGAGCTCGTAGCCGCCCGTCGTCTCCTTGATGAAGCCGTTGTTCTTCAGGTACGGCCCCGTACCCTCGGCCGGGCCGGGGTCGATGTCGACGAACTTCTCGCCGAACAGCGTCTTGGGCCGGATCGTGGCGGTGGCCGACCTGGGCACCGTCTGGCCGTCGTGGATGGCCATGTTGACCTGGGCCTCGCCGTTGACCAGGTGGACCGTCGTCACCTGGCCGATGTTGATGCCGTGGACCTTCACGTCCGAGCCGTTCTGCAGGCCCTGGCCGGCGGCGGTGAAGCGGGCGTGCAGGTGGTACTTGGGCGAGAGCTTGCCTGCGCCGAGGTAGACGCCGAACACGGTGAGGCTGCCGAACAGCGTGAGGGCGACGAGCCCTGTCATGATCCGAACGGCTCGCTCGGACACCGCTACCCCTTCTCCCCCGTCTGCTTACCCAGCGACTCGAACCGTGTTGCCGCCGCCCCAGAACACGAGGGACAGGATCAGGTTCAAGATGACGACGGCGACGATGCTGAGCCGGATCGCCCGGCCCACGGCAACGCCCACGCCCTCGGGCCCGCCCGACGCGTAGAAGCCGTAGTAGCAGTGGATCAGCGTGACAGCCACGGCGAACACGCACGCCTTGGCCAGGCTGTACACGACGTCGATGAAGGGCAGGTACAGGTGGAAGTAGTGGTTGTACACGCCCGGTGACAGGCCAAAGAAGCGGGTCGTCACGATGTAGGTGGCGCCGTAGCTGGCGTAGAGCGAGATCAGGTAGAGCGGGATGATCGCCAGGAGGGCGGCGACCACCCGGGTGCACACCAGGTACACGAACGTCGGCACCGACATGACCTCGAGGGCGTCGATCTCGTCGGAGATCCGCATGGCCCCGAGCTCGGCCGTGAAGCCGGCGCCGACCTGAGCCGCGAAGGCCACGCCGGCGATCAACGGTGTCACCTCGCGGGTATTGGCCCAGGACGCCACCAGGCCGGTGAAGGACTGGGCACCGATCTGTTGGAGGCCTTTGAAGCCCTGGAGGCCGACCTCGGTGCCGGTGAAGAACGACATCGAGAAGATCACGAAGATCATTCCGCCACCGACGACGAGGGCGCCGGCGCCGATGGTGATGTCGCTCATCAGCCCGAAGACGACGCTGAGGCGCTTGGGCCGCAGGGCAGCGGGCACCTGTACCAGCACCCGGCCGGCGAAGCCGAGCTGGCGCCCCATCTCCTCGAGGGCGCCGGCGACTGCCTCGACGGGCTTGCGGATGACGGTCGCGGGGGTGGCCATCAGAACTTCTGCGGCACCAAGGCGAAGTAGAGCGTCGTCATGATGAAGTTGACGAAGAAGATCAGGATGAACGTGATGACGACGCCTTGGTTGACGGCGTCACCCACGCCCTTGGGCCCTCCTTTGGCGTAGAGGCCCTTGTAGCAGGAGACCATGGCGGCGATGAACCCGAACACCCACGCCTTGGCGAGCGACGACCACAGGTCTGGCAACTGCACGAGCTGGGTGAAGCCGGAGAAATAGGCGCCGGCGGTGACGTGCTGCACGAGCACGTTGAACACGTAGCCACCGGCCAGGCCGGCCACGCTGACGAGCGACACCAGGAAGAGGGCGACGGTGCTGGCGGCCATGAGCCGGGGCGTCACCAGGCGGCCGATGGGATTGACGGCCATGACCTCCATCGCCGCGATCTCGTCTCGGATCTTCCGCGAGCCGATGTCGGCGGTCATGGCCGACCCGCCGGCGCCCGCGATGAGGAGGGCGGTGGCGACAGGCGCCGCCTCACGGACGATGGCGAGCACCATGGCCGCACCGGTGGCCGACTCGGCGCCGAGCTGACGCGAGAACGAACCCACGTGGAGGGCGATCACCATCCCGAAGGGGATGGAGATCAGCATGACGGGAACGGCCGTGACCTTGGAGATGAACCAGCACTGGCGGAGGTACTCCTGCCACCAGACGCGGATCTTGGGGATGTCGCGTACCCCGTCGAGGGTGACGGCGAAGAGGTTGCCGGTCTCCCTGACGAGGAAGGCCGGCTTCGCCGCAATGGCGCTCGCCATTAGACGGTCGCCATCAGACGGTCATCACCTCAGGAGCCTCGCCCAGCCGCTCTTCTTCCTGCTGCTCGAGCTCCTCGGCGATCCCGGTCTCGTCGTCGTCGCTCATCTCGTCCATGCCGATGGGGCCCTTGGCGCGCCCGGCCAGGAACTGGCGGATGATCTTGTTGTCCGTCGTCTTCATGTCCTCCTTGCTCGCGAACTTCACGAGGCCGGAGCGGAAGAGCACACCCATGTAGTCGGCCGTCCGCATGGTGGACGGAATGTTGTGGGTGATGATGAAGAACGTGGCGCCGGTCTCTTCCTGGGTCTTGACGACCAGCTCGTCGAGGTAGGCGACGCGTACAGGATCGAGGCCGGAGTCGGGCTCGTCGAACAGGACGATCTCGGGGTCGAGCACCAGGGCCCGGGCCAGGCCGGCGCGCTTCTTCATGCCGCCGGAGACCTCGCCGGGGAACTTCTTGAGGTGGTCGAGCAGGCCGACCAGCCCCGACTTGTCCATGACGATCTCGCGGATCTCCTTCTCGCTCTTGTGGGTGTGCTCGCGGAGCGGGAAGGCGATGTTGTCGTAGAGGTTGAGCGAGCCGAAGAGGGCGCCGTCCTGGAAGAGGACACCGAACTTGCGGCGGACCCGGTAGAGGTCCTTCTCCTTCATACCGACGATGTTCTCGCCGTCGACCCAGATCTCGCCCTTCTCCGGACGGAGCAGGCCGATGATGTTCTTGAGCAGCACCGACTTGCCCGTACCGGACGGTCCCAGGATCGCGGTGATCTTCCCCTTGGGGACGTCGAAGGTGATGTCGGACAGGACCGTGTGCGAGCCGAAGGACTTGGTCACGCCCTTCATGGAGATGATCGGCTCGCCGGTTTCGATGCCGGTGCCGCTTCGGCCGTTGCCGCGGCCGTTGCCTTCGACCGTTCCTTCGTCCCGCCGAGCTGGACGCTTGCGTCCATTGTCAGCCACCGGCGCCGGCCCCCTTTACTGCATCGCCACTCTCGGTACTCGCACAGTACCCATTTGTTCGTCGTGGCATCCGTCACGGCCTGCAGAACGTGGCGAGACCCGTGCGCCGGCGGCCGGTGGTGGCAGCGATTCGAGGGACCGTTGGGGCCGCCCGTTAGCCCGCCCCGACTGTCGCCGGATGGGTTATTGAGACGTTCTCTACTGGGCCCCTCGAACCGCCCACCGCCTGCCGGCTACACGCCCAAAACACGAGATCGGCCCGTGACCATGGCCTTCAAGTGCAGCGCGGCGGGGCTGTTATCCCGCGCCGCAGAGACGCTGTCAAGCGACGACAGCGCCGTCTGACCAGCCACTTCGCGCGTCGTCGCAGGTCAGGTCGGGCGCGAAAAAATGCTCCAGCTCTGCTTGAGGGTTTGCGCCTACCGGAAGCTGGCGCGTGCGGACGTCACGCCGGCGACGTAGGTCTTGGTGTCGTCGAAGAACTTGCCCTGCTGGGTCCGCGCCAGACCTTGGTAGTAGGCGGCAAGAGCGAGGCCAGGGGCACCACCGGTGTGGTCGAGGAGGAAGCGCAGGAAGCGGGCGCTCATCCGGATGTTGTCGTCGACCTTCTCGGGGCTGAGCGACGGGTTCTTCAACAGCTGGTTGGCGACGAAGTCGCTGGTGAAGGGCTCGAGCTGGCCGATGCCGACGGCGCCGGTCTTGGACACGACCTGGTTCTGCCACCCCGACTCGTACCAGGCCAGTCCCTTCAACAGGTCGGGCGGCACGCCGTAGGCCTTGGCCCAGTAGTCGAAGCGGGGCGCCAGGGCGAGGCGCTCGGGGTGGGCCTTGAGCCGGGACGGTGCCTTGACGTTGCTCGTCGCCGCCGGTGCCGGAAGCTTGAGCGTCGTCCCGATGAGGACGATGTTGGGGTTCTGCAGGTTGTTGGCCGCAGCGAGCGTCTGGGGGGTGGTGCCGAAACGCCGGGCGATCGTCTCGAGATTGTCGCCGGGGCGGACGACGTAGGTCCGAGACGAAGACGGCGTCTTGGCCAGGGCCGTCGCCGGCGCCAGTAGGGCGACGGCGACCAGCACCACGGCGGTCATTCGAGCGGCGCGCACAACACACCTCCTGTCGCGGCTCCGCCCGCTGGGCGCCAAGGTAGCCACTCACAGCAGCAACATCAACCCCACCAGTAACACCGCCTGGAGGGACCTAGGCGCCCGTGCGTCTCGCTTCAGCGCGCCGTTCGGCGTCGAGGCGCTCGAGCTCGTAGGTGCCGTAGTCGACGAAGCGCATCATCTCGGCCACTAGGGGGTGCCCAGCCTGGGTGGCGATGAGGCGGTGCATCTCCTGGCACACGGCCCGGTAGTCGGGGTGGCCCTGGGGCGTGGTGCGCAGCTCGAGCATGTGCATCGCCTCACGGGCGTTGAGCTGGATGGCGTAGCGCACCCGGTAGGCCAGGGAGACGGCATAGGGAGCCTGGACCGGGAACCTGACGGCCAAGGCGTCGTACAGAGATGCCGAGCGCTCCATGGCGTCGTGGTATCGGTCGGCCAGGCCTGCGTGCTCGACTGCGACCGGCACCGTGTACCCGTGGATCGGGCTGAGCGGCTGCCACTCGATGGTCAGCATGCGGTGGCGTTGCAGGTCGCGGAAGGCGCCGTAGTCGGAGAGCACGTCGAAGCGGTAGCCGACCCGCTCGAGGGCCCGGCCCGGCTTGTGGCGGCGGTTGGCCCGCTCCCCGACATACGCCCGCACGACGGCGGCCCGCTCGGCCCCCGACAGCGTTCGCACCTTCGCCAGCACTTGGTCCTCGGGCAGTTCGGTGTACGGGTACAGCATGGCGGCGAGGAGCTTGTCCTCGGCGTCGGGGTCGAAGTCCACGAGGGTGACGGCGGGCCGGGGCTCGGGGTCGTCGGCGGCGAACAGCTTGCCAGCCACCTCCTCCATGGCCGCCCGCGTCTCGGACAGGTAGGCGCTCCACGCCCCGCCCCGGTCCGGGCGGTCGACGCGCGCCAGGAACGACGGGATCACCTTGCGCAGCTCGGTGAGCATCATGTCGGCGTATTGGCGGGCCTCGGGCAGGCTGCTGGCCCGCATGCGCAGGAGGAGGGCCTCGTAACCCTGGCCCGTGCCGTAGATGCCGACGTTCGACAGTGACGCGGCGGGAAGGATCCCCCGCAGGGCGTCGAGGGCCTTCGCCTTCACCGATTGCCGGTAGACGAAGTCGGAGTCCGACGGATTCTTCGGGTATGTGGCGCGGGCCCACTCCTCCATGACCGCCAGGGCCTCGGCGTAGATGTCGAAGAGGCGGTCGAGGTCGCCGACGTAGCGGGTCCCGAGCGCCGAGCTCAGGATGTCGGGGTCGCGGTAGTAGCGGTAGCGGCCGCCCAGGCGGTGGTCGTAGGGGATGTAGCGGGTGGACTGCTCGAGGTACGCCATCAGGCGGCCCCACTCGAGCACCTTGGTCAGCAGGTTGGACGCCTGCTCGCACGCCAGGTGCACGCCGCCGAGCTGGGCGACGGAGTCGTCGCCGTACTCGAAGAAGACCCGCTGGTAGAGGTCCTCGGCCCGCTTGAGCCCGACGGTGGCGTCGATGGTCGAATCGCCGCTCGTGTCCAGGTCGCCCACGAACTCGTCCAGGAAGAGGCGGCGCAGGCTCTTGTGGGTGCGGGAGTACCTGGCGAACAGGGCGCCCTTGACGACCTCGGGCAGGTTGACCAGGGCGAACACGGGCTGGTCGAGGTTCGTGAAGTACGGCCGGAGGACCTCGGCCTCTTCCTCGGTGAACGACTCAGCGATGTAGCGCATTACGGGGCCGCCTTCGGCGGCGCACCGTGCACGGAGAGGCTGCAACACTGGTTCGCTCGCTTCCGCTCGCTCACAGGGTCCGGGACATTACGGCCCCGCACCGGTCGCTGCGCGGATTGCCTGATCTTGCTCGAAAGCCTGCCGGGCGGCATCGAGAACGTCAGGGCGCAGCCAGAGATCAGCGACGGTCATGGCAATGGCCTTGGCGCCGTCGACGACGGCCTGGTCGCCGGCCGGGCTACGAGCATGGCCGGCGAACTCCTTGGTGTGGATCGACACGCCGGGGGGCGCCACCCTGATCATGGGGTGGATCGACGGGACCAGGTAGCTCACGTTGCCCATGTCGGTGCTGCCGACCACGCCGTTCTCGGGCCTGCGCAACGGCATCCGGCCGACCCGCTCGCTGTTGGCCAGGTAGAGATCGGCGATCGGGACGTTGGTGCGCAGGTCGGAGTACTCGGGGCACGTGGCCCGGTGCTCCATCCGGCAGCCGGCGGCGTCAGCACCGGCGCGGAGGCAGGCGAGCACGCGCTCCTTCAGGGGCTGCAGGGTGGCGAGCGTGCCCGACCGGACGTACCACTCGGCCACGGTGTGATCGGGGACGATGTTGGGCTTGTCGCCGGCCTTGCTGAAGATCCCGTGCACCCGCTCATTGCCCTTGATGTGCTGGCGCAGGGCGGCGACGGCGTTGTAACCGAGCACGGCGGCGTCAAGAGCGTTGCGGCCCATGTGCGGGAAGGCGGCGGCGTGGGCGGCCTCGCCGAAGTACTCGACCTCCCACGTGGCGATGGCGATGACGTTCATCGCCAGAAGGTCCTGGTCGGCGGGGTGGACCATGAGGGCGGCGTCGACGTCCTCGAAGGCGCCGGCCTCACCCATGTAGACCTTCCCGCCGCCTCCCTCCTCCGCCGGCGTGCCCAGCACGACCACCCGGCCGCCGACCTCGTCGGCCAGCGCCGCGGCCGCCAGACCCGCACCCAGACCTGCCGTGGCGATGATGTTGTGCCCACAGCCGTGGCCGATCCCGGGGAGGGCGTCGTACTCGCAGAGGACGGCGACGGTCGCCCCCTCGCTGCCGGCGCGCGCTGCGAACGCCGTGTCGAGGCCGTACGCGCCCCGCTCGACGTCAAGGCCCGCGTCCTCCAACAGCCCGCACAGGAGGTCGGCCGCGAAGCGCTCCTCGAACATGAGCTCTGGCTTCTCGTGGATCCGATGCGATGCTTCGATCAGCGCCTCGGCCCGGGCGTCGACCTCGGCGACGAGCCGCTCCTTGGCCGCCTCGACATCCATCGGCTTCGAGCGTAGGCCCGTGTCTAGACGTAGACAGTCAACGCGTCCGGCTCGACCCGAAGCGACAGGTTGCGGGCCTCGCCCTCGTCGTCGCCGTCGAGATAGACGGGCAGCGGCCGGTCCAGGTCGACCTGTGCCGCCGCCGTGCGGCGCTCCTTGATCGCCGGGTGCGGCAGGTGGGCGCCGTGACCCACGCGGGCCCTGACCTTGAGCCGGTCGGACACCGAGAGCCGGCCCTGGTAGACGTCCAGCAGTCCGTCGTTGGGGTGGCCGCGCACGCCGAGCAGCCACGGGCCGAGGAACTGGGCGTTCATGGCGACGACGAAGCGCCCCCATCCACGCGTCCGCGCCACCAGGTGAGCCACGAACACACGCAGGCGCCCGTCGAGGAGCACTTCACCCAGATCGACCGAGAAGCGCACGGCCTCGGCCGACCACAGGCGAGCTTCGTCACCCGGCCCGCCGAGCGTCCGGCACAGATCGCCGCCGAGTAGCCCCAGAGGCGGGACGGGTCGGCCCTCCTGGCGGGTGCGCTCGACGACAGCCCGCGCCTCGGCGTCGGAGCGGACGATCACACCGTCGGCGGGCAGCGCACTCGGCTCCCCGTACGACGACCCCTTCGAGATCGGCATCGGTTCTAGGAGCCGACGACGGACGACGCCGCCACCACGCCGCGGAAGAGGCGGTCGGCGGCGTCTCGGGCGCTC
>CADDZP010000135.1 GCA_902812475.1 Actinomycetota bacterium
CGGCCAGCGACGCGTCCGACGCCTCGGGCGCGGGCGGCGCGTCCGGCCGGTCCGGCCCGTACGCGGTCGACGCCGCTCTTCGTGCTGCTGGCCATGGACGTGAGCGCCCTCGTCGTCATGGGCCTGGTGATGGTGCTGTCGGCCTCGTCGGTGCAAGCCCTGCGGGACTTCGGCAGCTCGTGGGTGGTGTTCCAGCGCCAGGTCATGTGGGTGATGATCGGCGCCGTCGCACTCCTCGCCGCCGTGCGCTTCGACTACCGCATCTGGCGAAAGCCGGCCGTGCCGATGGTGCTCATCGCTCTCGGCTTGCTCCTCGTCGTGCTCGTGCCCGGGCTGGGCGTGTCGGTCCGAGGGTCGTCGCGCTGGATCGGCGCCGGTCAGTTCCGTATCCAGCCGTCGGAGTTCGCCAAGCTCGCGGTCCTGCTCTTCGCCGCCGACATCCTGGCCCGGCGGGGGGCGAAAGGTGACGTCCGCCTGGCGCTGCGGCCGATCCTCGTCGTGTTCGGCGTCGCCGCCGTCCTCGTGATGGCCCAGCCCGACATGGGCACGACGCTGGTGCTCGGCTGCATCGTCGTGGCGCTGCTGTTCGTCGGCGGTCTCGAACTGCGGACGCTGGGCGGGCTGATGGGCGTCGCCGCCGGGGGAGCGCTGCTGCTCGGCCTCGTCGAGGGCTACCGCCGGGCTCGGCTGTTCTCGTTCCTGCACCCGATGAAGGACGCCGGCAACACCGGCTATCAGATCGTGCAGTCGCTCGTCGGTCTGGCGAGCGGCCACATCACCGGCCTTGGCCTCGGCGCCAGCCGGGCCAAGTGGGGGTTCCTGCCGAACGCCTACACCGACTTCATCTTCGCCATCATCGGCGAGGAGCTCGGGCTCATCGGCACCCTGCTGGTGATCGGGCTGTTCGTCGGCTTCGCCGTCCTCGGTGTGCGCACCGCCCTGAAGGCGCCCGACCGCTTCGGGGCGCTCCTGGCGGCGGGGATCACGGCGTGGGTGGTGGGCCAGGCCTTGATCAACATCGGCGCCGTGATTGGCGTGCTGCCGGTGACCGGTGTGCCGCTGCCGTTCATCTCCTTCGGCGGCTCGTCGCTCGTGATCACCATGGGCGCGGCTGGGATGTTGCTGAACATCGCCCGACAAACCCGGTAAATCCGTTGTGGCGCTGTTCACACCGATGCGGTGTGGCGGTAGCTTCAGGGCATGCGTCGGCTTCGCGTCATCCTTCCCATCGCCGCTCTGGTAGCCGCCAGCCTCGCCGTCTTCCCGAGCGTCGCCGGCACGTCGACGGCCCGCGGAGCGCCCGCCTGGGCCCCGGCCGGGTCGGCCTCGATCCATCCCGGCGTGCAGACCCACACCCAGGGCGCCCAGTGCACGGCCAACTTCGTCTACTTCGACTCGGCCAACGTGTACGTCGGCCAAGCCGCTCACTGCTCGGGCACGGGCGCGTCCACCGACACCAACGGGTGCAGCAGCCAGACGCTGCCGGTCGGCACCAAGGTCACCGTCGACGGCGCCAGCAAGCAGGGCACGATGGTCTACAACTCGTGGGCCACGATGCAGTCCCTCGGTGAGAAGGACCCGAACACGTGCGCCTTCAACGACCTCGCCCTCGTCCAGCTCGACCCTGCTGACGTCGGCAAGGTGAACCCGTCCGTGCCGCACTGGGGCGGTCCGACGGGCGTCGCCGGCGGCCCCGCCTTCCTCGACCAGGTCTACAGCTACGGCAACTCGGAGCTGCGGGGAGGCATCACGCAGCTGAGTCCCAAGACGGGCGTGAGCCTCGGCACCGACAGCGACGGCTGGAACACCACCGCCTACACGCTGACCCCGGGCATTCCGGGTGACTCAGGCAGCGGCTTCCTGAACAGCCAGGGCCAGGCCTTCGGCGTGCTGAGCACCGTCGGCATCCTGCCCCTCCCCGGCTCCAACGGCGTCGGCAGCGTGGCCAACGAGCTCGCCTACATGCATGCCCATGCCCCCGCCTTCTCCGGCGTCCAGCTGGCCAACGGCACGCAACCCTTCACGGCCGGCCTGCCCTTCTAGCGCGGCGGCCCGGCGGGATCGCCATCGCTCGTAGGCGGGCTTTCTTGGCGCAGAAATGAGCGGTTCCCGCTCATTTCTGCGCCAAGAACCGCTCCCGCTCCGTAGGCGGCTGCACACGAACCGGGCGTGGCGATGAGCGACCAGGGCGGCGATCCGGCCTGCTGGGCCGATCGCGTCTGTCCGCAGTGCGGTCGGTTCGTCGACGACGATGTCGACCACGAGTGCGCCGGTGCTGACGACGAAGAACGGTCTCAGCGGGGGCGGACGTAGCCGGCGAGCATCTTCCCCAACTCGATGGTCGCCGTGCCGGTGGTGACGACGGGATCGCCGGCGGCGAAGGCCCGCAGCTCCTCTTCGTTGTCGGCCTCTACCACGCCCAGACCCCAGGACCCGGTGCTGTCGAGCACGGGCCCGAACACCACCATCCGGCCGTCTTCGACGAGCGGCTGCCAGTACGCGGCATGGCGGCCCATGACTTCCCGCTCCTCATCTGTCAGGTCGAGGGCGAACGTGGGCCGGGGAGCAACGAGCCGGAAGACGAAGGTCGCCACGGCGCAGACTGTAGGAGAACCACATCGTGAGGCTCCTGGCCCGCTGGTCAGGTCTCAGACGTGGTAGCCGCGGACCCGCAGGGACGAGAGGTTGTCCCGCACCCATTCAGCCGTCCGGCGCAGGCCCTCCTCGAGCGGTACTTCCGGTTGCCATCCGCACCACGCGTGCGCCCGCTCGTTGTTGGCGAGCAGGCGCTCGACCTCGCTGCCCGTCGGGCGCAAGCGCTCTTCGTCGGTAACGACCTCGACGTCGCGACCGACGACGGAGATCAGGAGCTTGACGAGGTCGCCGATGGAGATCTCTCGGCCCGCGCCGATGTTGACGACGTGGCCGATGGCTCGGTGGGAGGCGGCGACGGCCATGAACCCTGACGCCGTGTCTTCGACATAGTTGAAGTCGCGCGTCGGCGTCGTCGACCCCAGGTGCAGTTGCTCGACGCCGCCGATGAGCTGAGCGAGGATCGTGGGGATCACCGCCCTGGTCGACTGGCGGGGCCCGTAGGTGTTGAACGGGCGCACGACGGCAACCGGCAGCTCGAAGGCGTGGTAGTGGCTGAGCGCCATCATGTCGGCCCCGATCTTCGATGCCGAGTACGGCGACTGCGGCTGCAGCGGGTGCTCCTCGTCGATGGGCACGTAGCGGGCCGTGCCGTACACCTCGCTGGTCGACGTGTGCACCATCCGCGCCACTCCGGCCGCACGACAGGCGTCGAGCACGTTCTGGGTGCCGACGACGTTCGTCTGCACGTAGCTCTCCGGCGCGTCGTAGGAGTACGGGATCCCGATCAGGGCGGCGAGGTGAAAGACAACGTCTCGACCCTCGATGGCCCGCCGCACGCGCGACCCGTCCCTGACGTCGCCCTGCACGATGTCGACGTCGTCCTGCAGGCCCTCCAGCCAACCGACCCGCCCCGACGGCGAGTAGTGCACGAGGGCCCGGACCTGGGCGCCGTGGCGCAGCAGGCGCTCGACGAGGTGGCTGCCGATGAACCCTTCGCCGCCGGTGACGAACACCTTGCGGCCACTCCAATCGGTCAGGTCAAGCCCCTCACTCATTCTTGGTCTCCGGTCGCGAACTGCAGCAGCACTTCCTCGAACTCTTCGGGGCTGCCGATGTCGTACCAGCGCTCGAGCACGGGGAAGACCTCGACCGCCAGCCCCTCGGCCAGGACGTCGGCGATGAGGTCGGGCATGCCCATCCGGGTCTCGGGCGGGATGAAGCGCAGCACCTCGGGTTGGAGGACGTACATGCCGGCGCTGATGAAGTCGCGTCGCTCCGGCTTCTCGTCGATCTCCAGGAGGTGGTGCTCCACCGAGCGCAACACCCCGTACGGGATCTGCGTGCGGTGCTCGACGCCCGCCACGGTGATCGCTCCGCCGTGGTGCCAGTGGTAATCGAGGAAGCGGCCGAAGTTCAGGGTCGTGACGATGTCGCCGTTGGTGACGATCACAGGGCCCGAAGGCTCGAGGGGCAAGAGGGAAAGGGCGCCGGCCGTATGCAGCGGTTCCTTCTCGCGCAGGTAATGCAGCCGGACGCCGAGGGACTCGCCGGCGCCCAGGCGCTCGTCGAAGTCGTCGGCCTTGTAGTTCACGGCCAGGTAGACGTCTTCCACGCCGGCCTTCGCCAGCGCCGTGATGAGGCGTTCGACGATCGACGTGCCGCCGATCCGGAGCAGCGGCTTGGGCACCTTGTCGGTGAGCGGCCGCAAGCGTTCGCCCCGACCCCCGACCATCACCACGGCGATCGGCCGGGCCGGCCCGGCGTGCGGGACGTCGTCGAGCGTGCGCACGGCGACCAGCCGCCCCTTGTCGACGATGGGGACGGCCCGGACCCGGTACGAGCGAAGGAGATCGCCCACCCGTTCGTCGCCGTCGTTCGCGTCAGCGACGAGCGGTCGGCCGGACATGACCGTCATGACCGGCAGGTCGAGGGACGCGTGTCTCAGGGCCGCTCGGCGGACGGCGGCGTCGTCGACCGTGCCCAGCACGTCGCCGCCGTTACCGATGACGACGCCGAACCCGGTCTCACGGACCTGCGCCACGACGTCGCCAACGGTGGCGTCGGGCTTCAGGACGTACGGACGAAAGTCGGCCAACGCGCTATCCGGCGACTGCCGCGTGGCTGCCGGCCAACTCGAGTACCCACGACGCCAGGTCGTCGGCGGCGTGGGGCCGGGACACCGACCGGCCCGCCTTCCCCATGCGGGCTCGTCGGTCGGGGTCGGCGAACAGCTCCTCGAGGAGCGGTGCCAGGTTGTCGGCCGTCGCCTCCGGGTTGCGCACCATCACAGCGGCGCCCACGTCGACGAGAACGGACGCGTTGACCGCCTGGTGGTCGTGGGGTGCGTACGGGTACGGGACGAGGACGGCGGGCAGCCCGGTCGCTCCCAGCTCGGAGACAGTGCCGGCGCCGGCGCGGGTGACCGCCAGGTCGGCGGCGGCGTAGGCGTAGGCCATGCGCTCGAAGAACGACACCGCGTGCACGACGTCGGACGCGCCGGCGGCAGCCAGGTCGGCCTGGATGCCGGCCAGGTCAGTGACGCCGGTCTTGAGGAGGATGCGCCGCCGCGGTCGATCGCGCCAAAGAGCGGCGAGTCGGACCGCGGCCCGATTGAGCGTTGTCGCTCCCTGACTCCCACCGACCACGAGGACGACTTCGGCGTCGTCGGAGAGTCCGAACGAAGCCCGGGCTTCGCTCCGTACGGCGTCGCGGTCGAAATGCTCGATGTCCGCGCTCAGCGGCATGCCGACGACGCGCGTGGCGCCACGGAACGACGCGGCCGCTCGTTCGAAGGCCAACGCCACGTTCGTCGTGAACCGCGCCGCCAGCAGGTTGGCTCGACCGGGGATGGCGCCCGACTCGTGCACGAGCGACGGGACGCCGGCCAGGCGGGCCCCGGCCACGAGAGGAATGCTGGCGTAGCCGCCCATCCCCACGGCGACGGCTGCACCCTCCGAACGCAGCAGCTTGCGGGCCTGCCACGTGGCGCGGGTGAAGGCGGCGGGCACCAAAGCGCGTCGGGCGCCGGCAAACGGGACCATGTCGAGAAGATGGAGCGGGTACCCGGCATCGGGGATGATCCGGCCCTCCAACCCGCGTGGGGTGCCGACAAAGGCAATGCGCGCCGACGGCTCCTGGCGCTGCAAGGCGGCAGCGAGCGCCAACCCCGGGAAGATGTGGCCTCCGGTGCCGCCCGCGGCAATGAGGATCGACGGCGCCGCCACTTCGTCACGGTATCGTGCGCCGTCCTCGACTTACGGGTTCCCCAACGCATCCACGTAGTGGGCGCGGGTGGCGCGGGAATGAGCGCCATCGCGGACGTTCTGGCGCGCATGGGGCATCGCGTCTCAGGCAGCGATCTGAAGCCGTCCGCCAACCTGGAACGGCTTCGGGGGCTGGGCGTCGACGTCCACGTCGGCCACGACGTGACGCTGGTCGAAGGCGTCGATGCCGTCGCCATCTCCACCGCCGTGCCCAAGCGCGACCCCGAAGTGCGGGCGGCGAAAGATGCGGGCACGAAGGTGCTCAGCCGAGCCGAGGTCCTGTCTGCCATCGTGGCCACGAGGCGCTCGATCGCCGTGGCGGGCACGCACGGCAAGACGACCACATCATCGATGCTGGCCCTCGTCCTGGTGGAAGCCGGGTTCCGTCCTTCGTTCATCGTCGGCGGGGAGCTCAATGAGATCGGTACCGGCGCGGCGTGGGACGACGGCGATTGGCTCGTCGTGGAGGCCGACGAGAGCGACGGCACGTTCCTCGAGCTCGGGGCCGAGGTGGCTGTCGTCACGAGCGTCGAGCCCGACCACCTCGAGCACTACGGCGGGGTCGACGGCATGGTCGCCGCCTTCGACCTGTTCCTGACCCAGGCCCCCGGTGTCTCCGTCGTCAACGCCGATGACGCCATCGCCGCCGACCTCGGGCGCCGCCACGACGCCATCCTCTATGGCGCGTCCGCCGATGCCGACTACCGCATCGTCGATCTTCGCGCGGGTCGCTACGGCACGACGTTCACGCTGATGCAGGGCGACGCGACCGTCGGCGCCATCCAGCTGCCCGTACCCGGCCGGCACAACGCCAGCAACGCGGCAGCCGCGGCGGTGACGGCGCTCGAGATCGGCGCCCCGTTCGACGCCGTCGCCCGCGCCCTCAGCCACTACGGCGGCGTGGCTCGCCGCTTCCAGTTCCGGGGCGAACGCAACGGTGTCACGTTTGTCGACGACTACGCCCATCTCCCCACCGAGGTGAGAGCGGCGCTGGCCACGGCGAAGGAAGGCGGGTGGAACCGCGTGGTGTGCGTCTTCCAGCCCCACCGCTACAGCCGCACCCAGGCCCTTGCCCGCGACTTCGCCGACGCCTTCACCGACGCCGACATCCTCGTCGTGACCGACGTGTACCCGGCCGGCGAGGCTCCGCGCCCCGGTGTTTCGGGCAAGCTCGTCGTCAACGCTGTCCTCGACACCCACCCGATGGCACGCGTGGCCTACTTCCCGAGGCGCGAGCCTCTCGTCGCCTATCTGCGCCGCACGCTGCGCCCCGGCGACATCTGCCTGGCGCTCAGTGCGGGAGACCTGACATCGGTCACGCACGAGCTCCTCCACGAGGCGCCCGCCGCCTTGGCGGGGTGAATAAGCAGCACGTCGACGCGGCTGCGCGCCTGCTCGGCGAGCGGGTGCGGCGCGACGTCCCCATCGGTCCGCTCACGACCTACCGCGTCGGAGGTCCGGCGGCACTACTCACTGAGCTGGCGAGCGACGACGACGTGGGCGCTGTGGCCACCGCCGTGCAGGCGACGGGCGTGCCGACCCTTGTCGTCGGCCGCGGATCCAACCTCCTGGTGGCCGACGAGGGCTTTCCCGGGTTGGTGATCACCCTCGGCGGTCTCTTCGCCGAACTGGATATCGCCGGCGTCGACGTCCACGCCGGGGCGGCGGTGAGCCTCCCCGTGCTTGCTCGCCGCACCGCGGCGGCCGCCCTCACCGGTCTCGAATGGGCCGTCGGGGTCCCCGGGTCGGTCGGCGGGGCCGTGCGCATGAACGCCGGCGGCCACGGATCAGACGTCAGCGCCACGCTGGTCAGCGCCCGCGTCGTCGATCTGACCACCGGCGAGGATCGAACGGTCGCCAAGGATCGCCTCGACCTCGGCTACCGACATTCGGCGGTCTCCGGCCACGACGTCGTCCTCGGCGCGACATTCGCCCTCGCGCCCGGTGACCGCGCCGCGTCCGAGACGCAGATCGCCGAGATCGTCCGGTGGCGCCGGGAGAACCAGCCCGGTGGGTCGAACGCCGGGTCGGTGTTCACCAATCCACCGGGCGACAGCGCCGGCCGCCTCATCGACGCTGCCGGACTGAAGGGTCACCGGGTGGGATCCGCGCATGTCTCTCCGAAGCATGCGAACTTCTTTCAGGCGGACGAAGGCGGTTCGGCCGACGACGTGCTGGCGTTGATCGAGGAGGTACAGCGGTTGGTGGAGGAGCGCACCGGGGTGCACCTGCACCCTGAGCTTCGCCTCGTAGGCTTTCGCTCGATCCCGTCGTGAGCACTCCTCCGACTGCACCGCCCCGGCCGCCCACGGCACGTGAGCCGAAACCCGGGTTCATCGACCCGAAGTTCCGCCAGCGCCTGATCGCCGTCCGGCGCGAAGAGGGCAAGCGCAGGCTCCGCGTGCTGATCGTGCTCGGCGCATTTCTGTCGGCCGGCCTCTTGGCGTGGGGCCTGACGCGGTCGCCTCTTCTCGACGTCGACCACATCCGCGTCACGGGAACCGTCCGGACGACGCCCGCGTCGGTCATCGCTGCATCGGGCGTACACAAGGGCATGGCCACCCTCGACGTCGACGCCGGGGGCGCGGCCGCCCGCATCCGTTCGATGCCGTGGATCCTGCGCGCTCACGTCGAACGGCGTTTCCCATCGACCGTCACCATCACTGTCGTCGAACGGGTCCCCGTCGCCGCCGTTCCCGGGCCCGCGGGCATCGCCGTCGTTGACCGCGACGGTCGGGTCGTGGCGACCGGTCCGGCCACGCCCGACGGCCTTCCGCTGCTCCAGGGCCTGCCTCCGGCTGGGCCGGCCGGGTCCCGTGT
>CADDZP010000136.1 GCA_902812475.1 Actinomycetota bacterium
CGCCGAGGGCGATCACTCCGACGACGCCGAGCCCGACGCCGATCACCCAGGGCCACGGCAGTCGGGGTGCCGGGGACACCGAGCTGCGCTCTTGACCGTTCTCGTCGTGGAGAACGGGCCGTGGCGCGGTTGTCGACTCCGACGAGGCGTGGGCGCCGAGCGCCTCGGCCCACGCCTCGACGGCCCAGTGGGCGGCCTCGGCGTCGAGGCCGTACACGCGCACGATGCGAGACGTCAGGTGCCCGACGGAGATGTCGTAGAGGCCCGGCTTGATCCCCTGCAGTTGGTCGACGGCGCCGGCGCGGGCGGCGACGACGACAGCGGCGACCTCCGCGGCGTGGTCACCGGCGGCTTGGCGCAGACGCGCCTCGACGCGGTCGGCGTCGCCGTAGAACGCCTCGCCCTCCTCCGCCACGAGCCGGGCGACCGCAGTACGCACGTCGTCGTCCATCGGGTTCATTCTCGTCAGCGGACCGCCTACAGTCCCGGCGCATGACGAGCGACGGCGAGTTCGGCGGAGTCATCGGCAAGTACTGGTACGACTCCACGCCGTGGTGGCCGCCCGAGCAGATGGCGCCCAAGGGCGCGCCCAACGTGCTCGTGGTCGTGCTCGACGACGTGGGGTTCGCCCAGCTCGGGTGCTTCGGATCCGACCTGGAGACGCCGACGTTCGACGGCCTGGCCGCCAACGGGCTGCGCTTCACCAACTTCCACACCACGTCCCTGTGCTCGCCGACGCGCGCCTGCCTGCTGACGGGGCGCAACCACCACGCCATCGGCTTCGGCCGGATCACCGAGCTGGCGACCGGCTTTCCCGGGTACAACGGACGCATCCCCCGCTCGGTGAAGTTCATGTCGGAGCTGCTGCGGGACGCGGGCTGGGCGACCTACGCCGTCGGCAAGTGGCACCTCACGCCCGAGGAAGAGGCCCACGAAGCCGGCTCCCGACTCTCGTGGCCCCTCGGACGCGGCTTCGAGCGCTGGTACGGCTTCTTCGGCGGCGAGACGCACCAGTTCGCGCCGGCGCTGGTCGAGGACAACCACCAGATCGAGCCGCCCCGCCCGTGGCAGGAGGGATACCACCTCACCGAGGATCTGATCGACCGGGCCCAGCACATGATCCGCAGCATGCGGGCGGTCGACGCCGACAAGCCCTTCTTCATGTACCTGTGCTTCGGCGCCTGCCACGCCCCCCACCAGTCGCCGGCCGAGTGGGTCGAGCGTTTCAAGGGCCGCTTCGACGAGGGCTGGGACGCGTGGCGGCACGCGACCTTCGCCCGCCAGCTGGCGTCCGGTGTGATCCCCGAAGGCACGCGGCTCTCCGAGCGTCCAGAGTGGGTCAAGGCGTGGGCCGACCTCTCGGGCGACGAGCGGCGCCTGTACGCCCGCTACATGGAGGCCTTCGCCGCCTACCTGGCCCACACCGACTTCCACTTCGCCCGACTCGTCGACACCCTCGACGCCATGGGCGAGCTCGACAACACCGTCATCGTCGTCTTGTCCGACAACGGCGCCAGCTCCGAGGGCGGGCCCGTCGGGTCCACCAACGACAACCGGGTGTGGAACTTCGTGCCCCACACCGTCGAGGACGCGCTGGCCCGCATCGACGACATCGGCGGGCCGCGCTGCCACAACAACTACCCATGGGGTTGGACGGTCGCCGGCAACACGCCGTTCCGGCGGTGGAAGCGGGAGGTGCACGAGGGCGGCGTGGCCGATCCGCTGATCGTGCACTGGCCGCGCGGCATCGAGGCGAGGGGTGAGCTGCGCCGGCAGTACACGCACGCCGTCGACATCATGCCGACGCTCATGGAGCTGGCGGGCGTCGAACGGCCCGAGGGCCTTGACGGCGTGTCGTTCGCCCGCGCCCTCACCGACGCAGAAGCGCCCGAGCACCGCACGACCCAGTACTACGAGATGTTCGGGTGCCGGGCCCTGTACCACGAGGGCTGGAAGGCGGTGACCTACCACATGATCCAGCTCGACAAGCCGGGCCTCGACAAGGTCCCGTGGGAGCTGTACCGGGTGGCCACCGACCCGTCCGAGACCGACGACCTGGCCGCGAGCGAGCCCGACAAGGTGGCCGAGATGGACCGGCTGTGGTGGCAGGAGGCGGAGCGCAACAACGTGCTTCCCCTCGACAACCGCCCGCTGTCGGACTTCGTCGTGCCCCACCCGCCCGCTCGGTACGACCGCAAGCACTACCGGTACCCGCACGGCGCCGCGCCCGTGCCCGAGGCCGTCGCCGTCAACGTGCGCAACCGCAGCCACGTCATCACGGCCGACGTGCTCGTGCCCGACGGCGGCGTCGAGGGCGTCATCGTGTCGCAGGGCTCGCTCCTCGGCGGCTGGGTGCTGCTCGCCATCGAGGGCAGGCTCGTGTACGTGCACAACCTCGTCGGGCTCGAGCAGCACCGGGTGACGGCTCGCGCCCTGCTCCCACCCGGGCGCCACACGATCGCCTTCCGGTTCGACAAGACCGGCGAGCACAAGGGGCGCGGCACGCTGCTCGTCGACGGCGAGATGGTCGGCGAAGGCGACATTCCCCGCTTCACGCCCAACCGCTTCGCCCTGGCGGGCGCCGGCCTTTCGGTGGGCCGCGACGCCAGCAACCTCGCCGTGTGCGACGACTACGTCGCCCCCTTCCCGTTCTCGGGACAGATCCTCGGCGACGTCAGCATCGACGTCGACGGCGAGCGGTTCGTCGACCCCGAAGGGGAGGCCGCCGTCGCTGTTTCCACCCAATAGGGAGAGAGGTCATTTGATGACAACGGTCGAGACCACCGCCGGAACCGTGCAGGGCCGGGTCAAGGACGGCATCTGCGACTTCCGGGGCATCCCCTACGCCGCGCCCCCGGTGGGTGAGCTGCGCTTCCGCCCACCTCAGCCCGCCGAGCCGTGGGTCGGCGTGCGCGACGTGACGCGCTTCGGTCCCATGGCGCCGCAGAACCAGGGCGCCATGGAGCGCATGTTCGGCGCCCCGCCCCGCCCCATGGACGAGGACTGCCTGACGCTCAACGTCTGGACGCCGGCGTGCGACGACGCCAAGCGCCCGGTGATGGTGTGGATCCACGGCGGCGCCTTCCTCTACGGCACCGGTGCGACGCCGTGGTACGACGGGCGGTCGTTCGCCCGCGACGACGTGGTGCTCGTGACGATCAACTACCGCCTCGGCGCCTTGGGATTCCTGCACGTCGACGGGCAGGGCAACAACGGCATCCTCGACCAGGTGGCGGCGCTCGAGTGGGTGCGCGACAACATCGCCGCCTTCGGGGGCGACCCCAACAACGTCACCGCCTTCGGCGAGTCGGCGGGGGCGATGAGCGTCGGCACCTTGCTCGGCCTGCCCGCGGCCAAGGGCCTGTTCGTCAAGGCCATCCCCGAGTCGGGAGCGGCGCACTCGGCGCGCACGCCGGAGCAGGCCGAGCGCATCGTGTCGGCGTTCCTCGCCGAGCTGGGCATCGACGCCGGACCGGGTGTCGTCGAACGCCTCCGCGAGCTGCCGGCCTCCGCCCTGCTCGAGGCCCAGGCCAAGATCGTGGAGCGCAACCTCGACGGCGGCCTGGCCTTCACCCCGGTCGTCGACGGCGTCGTGCTGCCCGAGCGCCCGATCGACGCCATCGGCAAAGGACAGGCTGCCGGCGTCGCCGTGCTGGTCGGCACGACGCGCGACGAGTGGCGGCTGTTCGCCATGCTGGACCCGGCGATCGCCGGCCTGGACGACGCCGGAGCGGCCGCCCGTATCGGCGCCTTCGTCTCCGACCCCGCCCGCGCGGCCGACGTCGTCGCCCATTACCGCGCCACCCGAACGGGCGCGACCATGTCGGAGCTCTGGAGCGCCATCGGCACCGACATGGTCTTCCGCATCCCCGCCGTCCGTCTGGCCGAGAAGCAGTCGGCGCTGGGCAACGACGTGTACATGTACCGGTTCGACTACTGCACGCCCGTCTTCGGCGGCGCCCTCGGCGCCTGCCACGCCCTGGAGATTCCCTTCGTGTTCGAGAGCCTCGGCGCCGGCACCGACATGTTCGTCGGCCCGGTCACCGACGACTTGCGCACCCTGGCCCGGCGCATGCACGAGTCATGGGTGGCGTTTGCCAGGACGGGCAACCCGTCCATCGACGGCCTGCCGGAGTGGCCTCGGTACACGAGCGACCGACGGGCGACGATGGTGTTCGATCTGGACCCGTCGCTCGTCGAGGACCCCGACGGCGCCGACCGCGACGTCTGGGCCGGCCTGCTGTAGCGGTTGGCCATCCGGCGAGCTCGCTACCCGGCGAGCTCGCCGTCACCGAGACCGACGTGTTCGAAGCCGAGGATGCCCAGCTCGCCGAACCGAGCGCGTAGCCAGCCATCCCCGGCGTCGAGCAGCCCCAGCTTCGAGCAGTTGGGCACGATCTTGGCGAACAGCATTTGCTGGAACATCTGCCGTTCGGGCATCTGCGCGACCAGCCGTGTGGCCTCCTCGACAGGCGTGCCCATCCGCTCCCATACCTCCTGCATCAGGAAGCGGTCGCGCATGCGAACGGTTGCCTCGTAGGCGAACACCTGGCGCTCGTGGATCTCGGCGGCCGTGAGCCCGCCGTAGACCTCCGACAGGCTGATCATCCCGAAGGCCACGTGCCGGGCCTCGTCTGCCATGACCCGACGCAGCAGCTCGCGCAGCAGCGGCTCCTCGGCCAGCTGGCGGATGAGCCCGAAGGCAGCGAGGGCGAGGCCCTCGACGAGCACCTGCATCCCGAGGTAGGTCACGTCCCAGCGACTGTCCCGGACGATGTCGTCGAGCAGCGCCTCGAGATGGGCGTTGATCTGGTAATGACCGGACAGCTTCTCGTCGAGGTAGCGGGCGAACACCTCGACGTGCCGGGCCTCGTCCATGACCTGGGTTGCGCCGTAGTACTTGGCGTCGATCCACGGCACCGTCTGCACCAGCTTGGCCGTGCAGACGAGGGCTCCCTGCTCGCCGTGCAGGAACTGCGACAGCATCCAGTTCTGGGCCTCGATCGAGAGGCTGACCCACTCCTTGTCGGTCCAGGACTCGAAGCACGTCCCCGTCAGGTCGGCGCCGGCGCCGAAGCCGCCGAGCATGGCGGCCTCGGCGAGGGCGGTGCGCTCCTGGTCGACGTCGATGTCCCACGGCAGCTCCGACGCTTGCCACTGGGCGTTCTTGGCCTTCTCGTAGAGGCGCACGAGAGGTCCTCGGCTGCGCTCGTAGTCCCACGTGAACACCGTGTCCCCTCCGCTGGGGACGGCGTGGTCCACCTCGTCGGCCGCGTTGTTCACCTCGCCGACGATGTCGGCCATCGTGAGCGAGTCGAGCCGGGTCATCGATGTCGCCATGACGTCACCTTCCTCCGCCCGCGCCGGGCGATCGCGGGGGTTCGGTTGCGGTCGCGTTGCATCAGGGCGCAACCGCTTCGTCCGTGACCAGGGCGTCGATCGAGACCGCGCCGAACAGGTCGGGCAGGCGGGCGGCCAAGAAGACGTCGCCGTCGACCTCGATGACGTTGTCGACGAGGGCTCGGATGGCGTTCAGCTCGCCGGACGCCATGCGCACGAAGGTTGGGAGCGTCGTGTGGATCGTCACGGCCGGGTTCGGGCTGCGACCGCGCCGTGCGGTCGCCTTGCGGCCCCGGATCTCGACCGTCCACCAGTCGGCCGTGGCGCTGTCGGCGTCGAGTGGTGGCCGTAGCTCGAAGGCGAGGTCGCCGCTGAAGTCGGCCAGGCGGGTCGGCTGGAAGGCGCGAGCGAGCGCACCGAACAGCGCTCGCTGGGAGAGGTTGGAGCCGAACCTCCGGGCCAGATCCTCGTCGCTGTCAGCCCGCGTCCACCGGGCCACGGCAGCGCGGCCGGCGGTCACCGCCCGCGCCCGCGCCCGGTCCCACCGGCTCGGCGTCTCGGGCTGAGGCGGGGGAAGCACCGTCGCACCGGTCAGCGTCGCCCGTAGCTGCTCACCTTCGGCGATGACCGACGGCATGCCGAGGGCCGACGCCGTCGCCAGCGCGTCGTCGAGCAGCTCGAGCGCCCGTGCCCGCTCCTGTGCGTTGCCCGTCTCGACCAGAAGGCTGGCCAATCCGAGCCGGCAGAACGCAACCCACGCCGTCCAGCCGTTGGCCTCGTTGGCGGCGATGGCGGCCTCGTAGTGGCGGCGCGCCTCGTCGGTGCGCCCGGCCGCAACCGCCGCCCATGCCAAGGCCAGGTCGGTGGAGCCGAGGCTGGCTGTGAACACGCCGGCGTTGGTGCCCTGGTACGGCTCGAGGAGCCGGTACACCAGCTCGCCCTTGGCTTCGTCGCGGAGTCGGTAGCACGCCAGCGCGGTGACAGCGGTGCCGAGCAGCCAGAACACGTTGCGCGGCAGCGAGATCGGGTTGGTCGGGTCCGACCGGTCGAGCAGGATGCGGGCCTCGTCGACGAATCCCACGTCGGCCAGGAACCCGGACAGGGCGATCTCCATCCAGCCCGTGGCCCGCGGATAGGCGGCGATCAGCATCGGCACGGCGCTGAGGAGCTCGGCGAAGCGGCTCTGGAAGAAGCGGAGGATGGCGCCGCACATCAGGTAGGAGCCGATGCCGTTGGGATCCCGTGACTCTTGGGCGAGGGAGAAGGCGTCCCGGAGTTTGGCTTCGCACTCGTCGAAGCGGCCCTCGAGGGCGGCGAGCGCTCCGTGGAAGAACAGGCCGAAGCTGGCGGCGACGAGGTCCTTGAGCTCGTCGACCAGCTTCATCCACCGGGTGAGATCGTCCTTCATGGCCGGGATGTCGCCGAGCTGGCAGTAGCCGATCGAGCGCTGGCGCAGGGCGTGCGCTTCGAGGGGTCGGTCGCCGAGCTCCACGGCGATCGTGAGCACCTCGGTCGCGTCCTGCACGAGGCCCGACGCGTCGCCCGGGAGTCTGCTGGCCAGGTTCCGGCACGAGAGGGCGTGGGCCAGCGTTCGGCGGTGACCGAGGCGGCGGGCCATGGCCACGGCGTCGTCGCACAGTTGGGCCCGGCGCTCCTCGGCCTCGGCCTCGAAGTGCAGCTCCTGGCCGAGGCTGGCCAGGAGCTGGGCGCGCAGGATGCTGTCACCCGCCGGGAGGGCGTCGAGGGCGCGCTCGAGGAGCTCGACGGTGCGCTCGTTGACGTCCCACACCTCCACCCAGACGGGCCTGATCCCACCCGCGGCGTACCCGAGGGCGGCGCGGGCGTGGCGCTCCGGATCGCGCCCCTCGACGAGGGCGACGACACGCTCGAAGGTGGGACGGGCGACGCGGGCGTCGCCGGTGCGCCATTTGGCGTCGCCTTGGGCCAGGAGAAGGTCGGCCCGGGTCTCGAGGTCGACGCCGGCGTCCTCTGCGACCTCCACGGCCGTTGCGAAGTGGCGGGCCGCCTCCTCGTAGGCGGCCGTGCCGAGCGCGTGTTCACCGGCGCGCCGCGCGTACTCGATGGCCTTGTCTGCTTGGCCGGCCACGGCGGCCTGGGAGAAGTGGTACGCCAGCTCGGCCAGGTGGGCGCCCTCACCGGCCTCGAGCACCTCGAGCGCCTCGCCCACCCGCTGGTGCATCCGCACCCTGCGCGTCAGGCTGAGCTCCTCATACAGCGCTTGGCGGACCAGGGCGTGCGTGAACGTCCACCGTCCGACGTGCCCGGCGACCTCGTCGACGACCCCGGCAGCCGTCGCCTCGTCGAGGGCGTCGAGGAGCTGATCGACCGACAGGTCGGTGATCTGCTCGAGCACGTCCAGCCGGAGCTCCCGGCCCATGACGGACCCGGCTCGCAAGGCGGTGTTCGCCGCAGCCGACAGGCGGCTGAGCCGTCGGCCGATCACCTCCCTGACGCCTTCGGGGATCCCGAGCTGGTCGATGCGACGCCGGGCGGTCCAGCCGCCGGACTCGTCCCGGGCGATCGCCGAGGTCTCGTCCAGGTGACGGAGGATCTCCCGGAGGAACAGCGGGCTGCCTTCGGTCTCGCTCCAGAGCGCCTCGGCGAGCTCGATGTCGGGCTCGGCCGGCAGGCGTTCGGGTGCCACGAGGGCGAGGACGTCGTCGCGGCCCAGACCCCGAAGCGAGATGCGCTCGACGAGGTTCGCTCGCCGGAGCTCGGCGAGCGTCTCGGCCATGGGATGGGCGCGCACCAGATCGGTGTCTCGGTACGTGCCGAGGAGGAGGAGCGGCGCCGCGTCCGTACGGCGCAGCACGTGGTGGAGGAGCAACAGGGTCGGTCGGTCGGCCCAGTGCAGATCGTCGAGCATCAGGACCACGGGCGAGCTCTTGCCGATCGCACAGAGCAGCGTCGCCACCGCCTCGAAGCTGCGGTAGCGCTCGGTGATGGCGGCCATGGGCTCGTAGTCGGCGGCCTCGGGCAGCACCTGGCGGACCGCGGGCGCCAGGACCGCGAGGTCGCCCGCCTGGGGGCCGAGGGCGGTGCGCAGGTTGTCGGCCGGCGTCTGCTCGACGTAGTCGGTCAGCGCCTCCACGAAGGGCTGGAAGGGTACGACGCTCTCCTCGTCGCACCGGCCGAACAGCACGACGGCGCCCTGCTCGAAGGCCTCCTGGGCGAGCTGGGCGGCGAGCGTCGTCTTGCCGATGCCCGGCTCGCCGGCCACGAACACCACCCGGCGGTGGCCCTCACGGGCGTCGGCCCAGGCCTTGTGCAGCGCCGCCATCTCGCCGGCTTCTCCAGCGGCCCCTTCGTGG
>CADDZP010000137.1 GCA_902812475.1 Actinomycetota bacterium
GAACGACGACAGCTGGTCCACCATCGTGTTGATGGTGTTCTTCAGCTCGAGGATCTCGCCCTTGACGTCGACGGTGATCTTCTGGGAGAGGTCGCCCTTGGCCACGGCTGTGGTGACCTGGGCGATGCTCCGCACCTGGTCGGTGAGGTTGGACGCCATGAAGTTGACGTTGTCGGTGAGGTCCTTCCACGTGCCGGCGACGCCCTCGACCCGGGCCTGGCCGCCGAGCTTGCCGTCGGTGCCCACCTCGCGGGCCACGCGGGTGACCTCGTCGGCGAACGAGGAGAGGGTGTCGGTCATGCGGTTGATGGTCTCGGCCAGCGTCGCCACCTCGCCCTTGGCCTCGACCGTGATCTTCTGGGTGAGGTCGCCACGGGCGACGGCGGTGGCCACTTGAGCGATGTTGCGCACCTGGTCGGTGAGGTTGGACGCCATGAAGTTGACGTTGTCGGTGAGGTCCTTCCACGTGCCGGCCACGCCCTCGACCCGCGCCTGGCCGCCGAGCTTGCCGTCGGTGCCCACCTCGCGTGCGACTCGGGTCACCTCGTCGGCGAACGAGGACAGGGTGTCGGTCATGCGGTTGATGGTCTCGGCGAGGGCGGCGACCTCGCCCTTGGCCTCGACGGTGATCTTCTGGGACAGGTCGCCGGTGGCGACAGCGGTGGCCACCTGGGCGATGTTGCGGACCTGGCTGGTGAGGTTGCCGGCCATGAAGTTCACCGAGTCGGTGAGGTCCTTCCACGTGCCGGCCACGCCCTCCACCTGGGCCTGACCACCGAGGATGCCCTCGGTGCCCACCTCGCGTGCCACGCGGGTGACCTCGTCGGCGAAGGCACCGAGCGTGTCGGTCATGCCATTGATCGTCTCGGCCAGGGCCGCGACCTCGCCCTTGGCCTCGACGGTGATCTTCTGGCTCAGGTCACCGCGGGCGACCGCGGTCGTGACTTGGGCAATGTTGCGGACCTGGCTCGTCAGGTTCGACGCCAGGAAGTTGACGTTGTCCGTCAGGTCCTTCCACGTGCCGGCCACGCCCTCCACCTGGGCCTGACCGCCGAGTCGTCCTTCGGTGCCCACCTCGCGGGCCACGCGGGTGACCTCGTCGGCGAACGAGGACAGGGTGTCGGTCATCCGGTTGATGGTCTCGGCGAGAGCGGCGACCTCGCCCTTGGCCTCGACGGTGATCTTCTGGGACAGGTCGCCGCGGGCGACCGCCGTTGCCACCTGGGCGATGTTGCGGACCTGGTCGGTGAGGTTGCCGGCCATGAAGTTGACGTTGTCGGTGAGGTCCTTCCACGTGCCGCTGACGCCCTTCACCTCGGCCTGGCCGCCGAGCTTGCCTTCGGTGCCAACCTCGCGGGCCACGCGGGTGACCTCGTCGGCGAACGACGACAGCTGGTCCACCATCGTGTTGATGGTGTTCTTCAGCTCGAGGATCTCGCCCTTGACGTCGACGGTGATCTTCTGGGAGAGGTCGCCCTTGGCCACGGCTGTGGTGACCTGGGCGATGTTGCGGACCTGGTCGGTGAGGTTGGACGCCATGAAGTTCACCGAGTCGGTGAGGTCCTTCCACGTGCCGCTGACGCCCTTCACGCGCGCCTGGCCGCCGAGCTTGCCGTCGGTGCCCACCTCGCGGGCCACGCGCGTGACCTCGTCGGCGAACGATGACAGCTGGTCGACCATCGAGTTCACGGCCGTGCCGATGCGCAGGAACTCGCCCTTCACGGGCTGGCCCTCGATCTTGAGCGCCATCTTCTGGGACAGGTCGCCCTCGGCGACGGCCTCGATGACGCGCGCCACCTCGGTGGTGGGCCGGGCCAGGTCGTCGATGAGCGAGTTCACCGAGTCGCGGCTCGTTCCCCACGCGCCCGGGGCGCTGAGCGTCATGCGCTCGGTCATTCGTCCTTCACGCCCGATGACGCGCGAGACCCGCACCAGCTCCTTGGCCATGCGGGCGTTGGTGTCGGCCATCTGGTTGTAGACGGCGGCGATCTCCCCCATGATCGAGCCGCGCCGCGCCGGCAGGCGCACCGAGAAGTCGCCGTCGCGCGCCGCCGTCAGGGCGCGCAGAAGCTCCTGGAGGGCGTGCTCGCTGGGGACGCCGCGGCCGCCATTGCTGTTCGTCTTGCCATTGGCCGTCTTGCCGACGGCGCGGGAACGGACGGAAGCCGCCTTCGTTGCCATTGGGTCCCCTCGGTCGCTCTGTACTTATTGCGTGCTCAGTGCGTCTTTGTCGGCCCCGATGCTGGAGTCGGAGTGCAAGCGTGACACAGTGGCGCGTCGCAGTCAGCAGCCCTTTCGGACGGCCTCCTGGAGCGCCCGAATCTCCGCCGCGGAGAGTGCTCTCCACTGCCCGGGTTTGAGGCTGCGGTCGACGAGCGGCCCGATGCGGGTGCGCACGAGGCGGCGCACTGGGTGGCCGACGGCGTCGAGCATGCGGCGGACCTGACGGTTGCGGCCTTCGTGGATGGTCAGCCGGATCACGTGCGGTCCGACGGCGGATACCTTGGCCGGCGCCGTCATTCCGTCGTCCAGCTCGAGGCCCCGGCGCAGCTTGGCGAGCGTCGCCCGCGATGGCGAACCCTCCACGTCGGCGACGTACTCCTTGTCCACACCGAATGAGGGGTGGGTGAGGCGGTGGGCCAGGTCGCCGTCGTTCGTGATGAGGAGAAGTCCCTCGGTGTCGGCATCGAGGCGGCCGACCGAGAAGACGCGCGGTTCGCCGGGGACGAGGTCGACGACGGTCGTGCGGCCGTGAGTGTCGCTCGCCGTTGTCACGACGCCGGCCGGCTTGTTGAGGAGGTAGTAGACGAGGTCGGCGTCGGCCGAGACGCGGATGCCATCGACCTCTATCCGCTGCGTCTTCGTGTCGACCCGTCTGCCGAGCTCCGCGACCTCACCGTCGACGGTGACCCGACCGTCCTCGATGAGCTCCTCGCACACCCGTCTGCTCCCGTACCCGGCCCGGGCCAGGACCTTCTGGAGCCTCTCCCCCTGCTCAGCGCTACTCGGCGTCGGCGCGGAGTCCCTGTTCGAGCGCTTCCATGACCTCGGGGCCAGGGACGAAGTCGGCCAGCGCTGGGAGGTCGTCGAGGGAGTCGAGACCGAGACGCTCGAGGAAGAGGCGGCTGGTGCCATACAGCACGGCCTGGCCGGGGCCCGGGTCGCGGGCGACCTCCTCGACGTAGCCGCGCACCTGCAGGGAGCGCATGACAGCGTCGGCGTTCACACCCCGGATGGCCGAGACCTGGGCCCGGGAGACCGGCTGCTTGTAGGCCACGATGGCGAGCGTCTCGAGGGCGGCGGCCGAGAGGCGGGGAGACTGGCCCTCGAGGACGAAGCGCTCCACGTAGGGCGCAAGGTCGGGGTGGCTCTGGAACCGGTAGCCGCCGGCGACGCGGACCAGGACGAAGCCGCTTTCCTCGGCCTCGTAGGCAGCGGCCAGCTCAGAGCACAGGGCCTCGACCTTCTTGGGGTTCATCTCCAGGAGCTGTCCGAGCAGCTGGGGCTCGACCGGCTCCTCGGCCACCATGAGGATGGCTTCGATGGCGCGTGCTTCTTCGGTGGCCATCGGCGTCAGTCGTACATGTCGGCGGTCGACAGGTCGGTGGCGTCGCTGCCGGTGGGGCCTACCCAGGCGATCTGCAGCTCGCCGAAGTTGCTGGCCTGGTCGAGGTCGACGAGGCCTCTCTTGAACAGCTCGAGGACGGCGAGGAAGCGCACGATCACCTCGAGCCGCTCGCGGTGATGGCGGGTGAGGGCGCGGAACGTCGTGCGTCCCGTCCGGGGCAGCTCCACGACGAGCTCGTCGAGGGCGTCTCGCACGCTGGCCCGGATGGGCGCCACGTGGTCGAGGTCGACACGCGGAACCGGCTTGGGGGTGAGGGCCTTGACGAGGGCCTTGGCCAGGTCGTCAGGGGTGACGCCGGCCAGGAGGTCGGGGGCGACGTCGACGAAGCGGTCCTCGAGGCCGGCCACGCGCGGGAACGAGCGGCCGGCGACGCGGGCCAGGCGTTCGAGCTCCGCCGCCGCATCCTTGAACGTCTTGCACTCGAGGAGCCGGGCCAGCAGCGTGTCGCGTTCGGCGTAGAGCTGCAGCTCCTCGTCCAGATCGGTGTCGTCCCGGCCCGGGAGCAGGCGCTTGGTCTTGAGCTCGATGAGGGTGGCGGCGATGAGCAGGAACTCGGTGGCAACGTCGAGGTCGAAGCGATCCAGGCGCTCCAGCTCGGACAGGTAACCGTCGACGATGCGGGTCAGCGAGATCTCGTAGACGTCGACCTGCTCGCTGGTGATGAGGTGGAGCAGCAGGTCGAACGGGCCCTCGAACACGGGCGTGCTGACCTCGTAGGGCACCCGCTCAGGCTACCGGGGGGCTTCGCCAGTGACGCGTACCCTTGACGGGTGGCGAGAGTGCTGTCGGGGATTCAACCGTCGGGTGACGTGCACCTGGGCAACTACGTCGGCGCCCTGCGCAACTGGGCCGACATGCAGGACGACTACGACGCCTTCTACTGCATCGTCGACCTCCACGCCCTGACTCTGCCATGGGAGCCGGCGCGGCTGCCGGGGCGAACCGTGCAGACGGCTCAGATCCTGATGGCGTCGGGCATCGACCCCGAGCGGGCCACGCTGTTCGTCCAGAGCCACGTCCCGGAGCACAGCGAGCTGTGCTGGATCTTGAACTGCATCGCCACGATGGGCGAGCTCAACCGCATGGTTCAGTTCAAGGAGAAGACGCGGTCCAAGGCCCAGGACTCCGCCTCGGTCGGCCTGTTCGACTACCCCGTGCTGCAGGTGGCCGACATCCTCATCTACGACGCCGACGTCGTGCCGGTGGGCGAGGACCAGCGCCAGCACGTCGAGCTCACCCGCAACATCGCCCAGCGGTTCAACAACCGGTTCGGGGAGACGTTCGTCGTGCCCGAGGTCGCCGTGCCGAAGCTGGGCGCCAAGATCTACGACCTGCAAGAGCCGACCAACAAGATGTCGAAGACCGCCGAGTCGCCGCGCGGCACGGTGATGGTCTTCGACGAGCCCGACGTGATCGAGCGCAAGATCAAGCGGGCCGTCACCGACCCCCAGAGCAACGTCCGCTTCGACCCCGAGCACAAGCCGGGCGTGTCGAACCTGCTGACGATCCTCGCCGTTGCGACGGGCAAGGCGCCCGAGGAGCTGGCCGAGAGCTACACCGAGTACGGCCCGCTGAAGGCCGACACCGCCGCCGCCCTGATCGAGTTCCTGCGCCCCGTACGCGAGCGCTACCGGGAGCTGGCCGAGGACCCGGGTGAAACCGAGCGCATCCTGAAGCTCGGTGCCGAGAAGGCCCAGGGCGTCGCCGGCGCCACGCTGGCGCGCGTCAAGGACGCCGTCGGCCTCCTCCCCCGCGCCTGACTCATCCCGCTGCGGTACTGGCGTGGGGGCCGGCGAAGGTCTGGACGAACGCCACTCTGCGCCCTCGACCGAGCTGGTCCAGGGCGGCGGCGAAGGCCTTGGCCGTGTAGGTCGGCTCGAGGGTCAGGCCCATCTCCTCGGCGACGCGCATGGCTTCGTCGCCGGCCCTGGTCGGTTTGCCGTAGGCGCCGCCGAACCACTGGCGGGCGATGCGCATGCGGACGGGGCGGGGGCGCCAGCCGGCGAGGGTGAGCAGGGCGGCGGTGCCTGCTTCGAGGGCGCTCAGGACGGCGCGGTTGGTGACAACGAAGTCGGCGGCTCTCACGGCGAGGATCTCGGCGCGTGTCCAGCCGGCCATGGCGAGGCCCAGGGCCGTGCCGACGGCCGTGCCCCCCGAGCCGAGCGGCACCACGACGACGTGGGGCTCGGGCCAGCCGTTCTGCTCGAAGGCCTCAACCAACTCGAGGCCGGCCGAGACGTAGCCGAGGGTCCCGAGCGGCGTGGACGCGCCCGGCCAGAGCAGGTACGGGCGCTTGGGGGCCAGCACTGCGAGGCGGCCGGCGAGGGCGGCGGGCATCAGATATGGGCTGGGGATGCGGGTGATGTGGACGTTGGCCAGCCGGTTGAGCGCCTCCTGGGTGCGGGTGGCGTCGTCGCTGACCGGCTGGCGGTAGACGACGGCGTCGACGTCGAGGCCGTGACGCTCGGCGTGGACGGCTGCCGCGAGGACGTGGTGAGAGCCGATACCGCCCGCGGTGACGAGCGGGCCGCCGCGTCGCTGGGCCACCGGGAAGACGAACTCGAACTTCCGCACCTTGTTGCCGCCGTAGGCGCTCGAGGTGTGCTCCTCACGCTGGACCCAGAGACGCTCGTCGACCTGCTCGACGGGGGTGGGGAGTCCGTCAGCCAACGGCATGAACGGCATCAGCTCCGGCACCTTGGGCAGGCGCGCGAACAGCGCTCGCTGTGTGGTGACTACCAACGGCCGGGGTTCATGCGGCGGTCTGGGTCGACGGCGTCCCGCACCCGGTCGAGCATGCGGACGAAGCCGGGGTGGGCTCGATCGAGGATGCGGCGGGCGGCGTCACTCGACGGCTTGTACGGCACGTACTGGTGGTCGAGGACGGCGTCGGCCAGCTTGCCCATCACCGTGCGCACGCGCTCGACCTCGCCGAGGTCGGCCTTGTCGAAGTTGGCGACGAAGCGAAGGACGAAGTAGTGGCCGCCGTCCATCGGGCGGGAGACGAGGAACGGCGGGAAGCCGTGCTCGACGAGCAGGTCCATCCCCCGCTGGGCGCCGGAGACCCACTGGTCGCCGGGCCCGTAGGAGCCCACCCAGGTGAGCCCGCCGCCCGGGAAGTCGAGGAGGAAGTCCAGCGTGGTCGGCAGCTCCGCCATCTTGGCCAGCGCGGGGACGAGGCGGGCGACCTCGTCGGCGTCGAAGCGCTGGTCGATGCCATTGGCGCCGAGGATCTCCTTGCCGAGCTCGAGCCGGGCGTCCAGCTCGGCGGCTGAGGCGCCGGTGATGTCGATCATCAGGTAGGCGAACGGCTCGTCGTCGGCCTTGCGCAGGTCGCGCGTCGCGCCGAACAGCTGCTTGGCCGCGGGCCAGGTCATCAGGCCGCAGTCGTCGAACGAGTGCGTGCGGGCCAGCGCCCGCATGGCGCCGTAGGCCGACGCAAGGTCCTCGCCCAACGCCAGCCAGCGCTGCCGGTGCGCAGGCTTGGGCTGCAGTTGCAGGGCGATCTTGGTGACGATGCCGGTCGTGCCCTGCGTCGACACGAACAGGCCGCTCAGGTCGGGCACCGGTGCCCGGGAGAACCACCGGCCGACGACGGCGCCGCTTCCCGTGCGCACCACCTCGCCGTCGGCCAGCACCGCCTCCACTCCGTTGATCCACTTGCCCATGGCGCCGTGGGGCATGGACAGGTTGTTCAGCCCGTCGAGGAGGGCGTTGGCCATCACCGACGTGAACGGCGGGGCGAAGGGGTACGTGTAGACGAGTTCAGGTGCTTCGACGTCGAGGAACGCCTTGAGCTGACCGAACGTCACACCCGGCTCCACGACGACGTACATGGCGTCGCGGTCGAGCTCGACGATGTGGTCCATGCGCGTCAGGTCGAGGACGATGCCTCCCTGGCGCGGGATGGCGATGCCGGCGACGTTGTAACCGGCGACGACAGGCGTGACCGCGAGGGCGCGTTCGTGGGCGAGGACGACGATGGCGCGTAGCTCGTCCGCCGTGTTCGGGCGCACGACGAACTCGGCCTGCCCGGGCGGGTTCTCGGTGACGTCCTGGAGGTGACGATCACCGGCGGGGTCGACGTGCTCCGGCCCGACGACGGAGGCCAGCGCCTCCTTGAGGTCCATGGCTAGGGCCTGCGGATGCGGAGGTTCCTCGCCTCCTGGAGGACCTGCCCCGAGGCCAGACGAAGGAGCGGCTCGACGTCACCCTCCACGACCACCAGGACGTCGGGCGCGATGCCGTTCTCGAACGCCAGCCGACCCCGTCCGGCGCGCACGGTCGCCGTCGTGCGACCGGCCTTGAGGCCGACGACGAGCATGGCCGGCGAGCCGATGACTGCCGTGCGCAGGAGGGCGTTGGCGAGCAGCGTCGGCGCCAGCTGGGCGAGAAGGTGCACGAGGAGATTGGCCTCCCCCGCCGCCGGCATCTGTGGGGTCGGGACGGGCGGCGCCAGGCGGGCCGCGGTCCTGAGCACGGCACCGGCCGCCAGCATGGGGATGGCGAGTGGGACGGCGGCGGCGACGACCGCCACCTCGCCGACGGCGTTGATGGGGTCGAGGGGACGCTTGCGCGTGAGGCGGGCGATGAGACCGTCGACGGTGTTGCCGACGAGGTTGGACACCTCGATCTGGGCCACGGTCGCCCGCACCGCGGCGACCGCGTCGGGCGCAAGGCTGTCGCTCAGTTGGTCCGCCTCGGTCGGACGGCCCGCTTCGGCGCAGCCACGCGCGTAGGCGAGCAGGGCCTCGTCGGCGTCGACCAAGCTGTTGTCGCCGAGGAAGTCCTGCCATGACCCGTGGATCCAGGCGCAGTACCGGCAGCCGTTGACCTCGGTGACGGCCAGGATCACGCGTTCGCGCGTGCGAGGGTCGAGGGGTTGTCCCGGCAGAGACGACCGCACGAGCCCGGGCAGCGTCCGCCCAAGCTCGGCGACCCACGGCAGCAACCGCCCCGGCGTCGCCGTGCGCCGGGGGAAGGGGTCGCGCCGGTCCATCTCGACAGAGGCTACGAAAATTC
>CADDZP010000138.1 GCA_902812475.1 Actinomycetota bacterium
CTGCGGCGGGCCAAGGGGCAGTGCCGTGGCTCGCTGGTCCTCGGGCTCGAGGACCCGCTGTCCCGGATGTCGCGACTCGCGAAGGCCGAGCTGGTCTACGGCGAGCTGCCGTCGGTGGACGAGCTGTTCATCACGAGCACCAGCAACGACGTGATGCCCGTCGTGACCGCCCGCTGGGACTTCTTGCCGCCCTGGTCGACGGTGACATACGTCTGCCCGTTCGTGCGGGTGAGGGCGAGCGTCGGCACTTGCAGGACGTTTGTCAACTGGTTGTACGTGATCGACACGTTGACGGTCGACCCGGCGAAGAAGCCCTGGGGGACGTTGTTGAGGGTGACGACGACCGGGAACTGGGCCACGCCCGACGTGTTGGTGGCGATGGCACCCACCGACGTCACCGTGCCAGTGGCGCTTTGCGTCTGGGGCTCGGCGCCGAGGGCGGCCGCGCCAGCCTGGTCCTGGCTGTTGTCGACCGTCGTGGGCGTCGACTGCCCACCGCCGAACCCGCCGCCGGCGAAGAAGCGGGCAAAGCCTCCGCCGCCGCCCCGGCCCGTAGCCGGACTGCTCGACGGCGTCACCGTGGCCGGCTGACCGACGGCGATGCGCCCGATCTGGGTGTCGTCGACGCTGACGTTGACGATGTAGGACCCGGTGCTGACGAGCTGGATCTGCGGCGTCGAGGAGCTCGATGCCGACGATGACGACGAGCTGCCGTTCGAGCCCGACGCGCTGTTGGCCCCGCCCGCACCGCCTCCACCCGACGTACCGCTCGCGCCGGCCGTCGGTGCGTTCGTGCGCCCCGAGCCCGTGGCCGACCCACTGAGGTTCGTACCCGAGGTTCCCGTGCCGCTGAGCTGCTGGCCCACGGTCAGGTTGACCGCGGCCACGGTGCCGTCGATGGGCGCCGTCAACGTGGCGCCGCTCAGCGACGTCTGCGCGCTCGCCAGTTGGGCCTGGGCCGCGGCCAGGTTGGCCTGGTCGGACTGGATCTGGGCGGCTGAGGCGTTCGCCGATTGATCACTGGCGAGCTTCGCTGTCGCCGAGTCGACGCTGGCCTGGGCGCTGGCCACCTGACTCTGGAGGGCAGCGGAGTCGAGCGTCGCCAGCACCGTGCCCTTGGTGACCTGCTGACCCGCCTTGACATTGACGGCGGTGACCTGGCCAGAGGTGGAGAAGTTGAGGTTCTGCGTGTCGGACGGGGCGAGCGTTCCCGTCGCGGAGACGGTCTGGCTCATCGGCCCGGCTGTCACGGCGACGACTCGCTGCACGGCCGCGCCGGTCGACGACGACGACGACGAGTGCAGCGCCCACCACACGGCCGCGGCGACGACGAGTGCGAGGGGGATGATGACCACGGGACGCAGCAACCGGCGCCGGACGCACGCCATGCGGGGTCGACGCGGGCGCTGCCAGTCCTGCTCGGCGTCGTCGCCGAGACCGCGGGCCAAGGTGGTCGTCACTGCGTCGACACGGTCGTCGGCGGCGTGTTGCCCTCGCCGCCGAAGCGTCCGAAGCCGCCCCGGCCGAAGCCGACTCCCTCGACCACCTGGCTGGCCGTCACGGTCCCGTCGCTGTTCGTCGTGCCGCGCACCTGGACAGCCTGGCCGGTGGCCAAGTCGTTGAGCGACACTTTCTTCAGCACCGAGATCGCCGTGGCGCCGTTTGTGTTCACCGTCTTGGTGGTTCCGTTCGGGTCCGCCACCGTCAGGGTCGTCCCCGCGATGCTCTTCACGGTTCCGACGGCGAAGCTGTTCGCGTTCGGCAGCGTGCCGCCGTTGGGGAGGCTGGGCGGGGTCCCGTTGCCGGTGCCGTTGCGGAAGCGGCGGCCATTGCCGTTGCCGAAGCCGCCGCCCGGACCGGGGCCGTTCACGCCCATCGCTGCGGTGTCGGTGATGCTCTGCGCGGTCAGGCTGTTCGTTCCGTCCGGCGTGCCCGTCGCCGTGATCCGGTCGCCGATCTTGATGTCGCTGAAGGAACCGCTCGCCGTCTTGTAGAAGGTCGTCGACCCGTTCGTGAGGACGGTGGTCGTGCCGCCCGCAGCGGCCGTGGGATCGTTCCGGCCGGCGAACGTCGCCACGGTCAGCGTGGAGCCATCAATCGACTGGAGCGTGCCGAAGGTCCCTCGCCGCCCTTGGCCGCCTCCCGTGCCGGGGCCTTGGGACGCCGTGTTGGCGGACGACTCCGACGACCCGCCACCCCCCAGTGCGTTGGCGGCCACGACGCCGCCGACGATCACAACCACGGCGGCGACGCCGGCTGCGATCCATGTGCGCGGCGACTTGAACCAGGGCCTCGGCGCGGGCGCCGGGGCGGCTGGCTGCAGATCGTCGGGCGGTTGGGCGCCCGGGTACGGGCTGGACATGCGTGTCTCCTTCTGGTGGCTCGCGCCAGTGTGCGGGCCCCGCCTGGGGCGCTCCTTCAGCTCCCCTGAGAAGAAGCTTGGAAAGCTCGGCGTTGGTCCTCTCCGGCACCCCGTCCGTATGCTGACATCTTCGTCAGGAAACAGGAGCTGAACCATGGGTCTGCTGGACGGCAAGGTCGCAGTCATCACCGGTGCCGGGCGTGGCATCGGCCGTACCGAGGCGTTGTTGCTCGCCTCGGAGGGGGCGTCGGTCGTCGTCAACGACGTCGGGGCTGCCGTCTCGGGCGAGAGCAGCGAGGAGCGCCCTGCCGAGGAGGTCGTCAACGAGATCAAGGGCGCGGGCGGGAACGCCGTCGCCAACTTCGACGACATCACCTCATGGCAGGGCGGCCAGAACCTCATCAACCAGGCGATCAACGAGCTGGGTGGGCTCGACGTCCTCGTCAACAACGCCGGGATCCTGCGCGACCGCATGAGCTTCAACATGGACGAGGCCGACTGGGACGCCGTCATCAACGTCCACCTCAAGGGGCACTTCGTGCCCTCCCGCTTCGCCGGTGCCTACTGGCGGGCGAAGTCCAAGGAGACCGGCCAGCCGGTCAACGCCGCCATCATCAACACGTCGTCGGAGGCGGGCCTGTTCGGCAACGCCGGTCAGCTCAACTACGGCGCCGCCAAGGCGGGAATCGCAGCGATGACCATCATCCTCGCCCGCGAGCTCGAGCGCTTCGGTGTGCGGTCCAACGCCATTGCCCCGCGGGCCCGCACCCGCATGACCGAATTCCTCATGGGCAGCGTCGGCGCCGCCGACGAGAGCTCGGCGGGCTTCGACACGTGGGCGCCGGAGAACACCGCCGCGCTGGTCGCCTGGCTGGCGTCCGATCTGTCCCAGGGCGTGACCGGCCAGGTGTTCATCATCACCGGCGGTCTCGTGCAGCTCACCCAGGGCTGGCACGCGGTCAACAAGGCGACCTCTGACAAGCCCTGGACGATCGACTCCATCGAAGGCATCCGGGAGCAGCTGTTCGAGGGCGTCGATACCGGCGTCCCGCCGTTCGCCCTGTAGGAGGCCGTCGCCAGATGCGGCTGGCCTGGGGGCCTGAGGAGGAGGCCTTCAGGGCCGAGCTCGTCGACTTCCTCGATCGTCACGCGCCCAAGCGGGCGCTGGGGCTGGACTTCGCCACATCGGAGGAAGAGGGCATCCCCGAGTGGTCGCGCCAGTGGCAGGCGACGCTGTTCGACCATGGCTGGCTGGTGCCCGGGTACCCGCCCGAGCTGGGCGGCCGCAACGCCACGCCGGTGCAGACGCTGATCTTCCAGGAGGAGATGGCAGCGCGGGGTCTCCCTCGCTCCTTGCACTTCCCCGGATGGGCGATCGTGGCGCCGAGCCTTCTGGAGTTCGGCACCGAGGCGCAGAAGGCGCTCGCTCCCGCTTCCCTGCGCGGCGACATGGTGTGGTGCATCGGCATGAGCGAGCCCGACGCAGGGTCGGACCTGGCGTCCCTGAAGACGCGCGCCGTGCTCGACGGCGACCACTTCGTCGTCAACGGCCAGAAGGTCTGGACGTCGTACGCCATGTGGTCGCAGAAGTGCTTCTGCTACACGCGTACCAACCCCGATGTGCCGAAGCACAAGGGCATCACCGTGCTGATCATCGACATGGACACGCCCGGGATCGACATCCGGCCCCTGCGACAGATCACGGGCACAACCCACTTCGCCGAGGTGTTCTTCTCCGACGTCGTGGTGCCGAGGGAGAACGTCGTCGGCGAGATCGACGCTGGGTGGCGGATCACGATGGGCTCCCTGGCCCACGAGCGCGGCGGTCTCTGGCTGCAGACGGTCTCGGGCGTCGACCACGCCCTGACCGACCTCGTGGGCCTCGCCAAGCGCACCGGCGCCGACGGCAACCAGGCCGTCCGCCGCCGTCTGGCGGACGCCTACGCCCAGGTCTCGGCCTTGCGGGCGCTCGGCTACAAGGGGTTCTCGTCGTTCGCCCAGGGCAGCTCGGCGCCCGAGCACTCCTACCTCAAGCTGGCCACGTCCGAGCTGCAGAAGTCGCTGTTCGAGCTCGGCATGGAGCTCGAGGGCCCGGCGGGCATCGTCGTCGACCCCGCCCACCACGAAGGCGCCGGTCGCCTGGCCTTCAGCTTCTTCACCAGCTTCGCCAGCACCATCGCCGGGGGCACCTCCGAGATCCAGCGCAACATCATCGCCGAGCGGGTCCTCGGCTTGCCGCGAGGCAAGTAGGCGTTGGCTCGCCGGGTCGCCATCGTCGGAGCCGCCCTGTCCAACACCGGACGGGTCGACGACAAGACGGTCTGGCAGCTGCACCACCAGGGGGTGACCCGAGCCCTGGCCGACGCCGGGCTGACCAAAGGCGATGTCCAGGGATTCTGCTCGTGCGGCACGGGCACGCTCGCGCCCGTCGAGCTGGCCGAGTACCTCGGTCTGCGCCCGGCGTGGGCGGACTCGACCGGCGTCGGCGGGGCGTCGTGGGAGTTCATGGTCGAGCACGCGGTGGCGGCCATCGCCACCGGCCAGGTCGACGTGGTCGTCCTCTCCTACGGATCGACGACGCGCGCCGACCTCAAGCGCGGACGGCGCCGGGCCAACCTGAGCTTCGGCGCGTCAGGACCGCTGCAGTTCGAGGTGCCCTACGGCCACGCCCTCATCGCCAAGTACGGCATGGCGACCCAGCGCCACATGTACGAGTTCGGCACCCAGATCGAGCAGCTGGCCGAGATCGCCGTGTCCACCCGCTACAACGCCCAGTTCAACCCCGACGCCTACTACCGCGACCCGATCACCATCGACGACGTGCAGTCGTCGCCGATGATCGCGTCACCGTTCACCAAGCTCCACTGCTGCATCCGCTCCGACGGCGGCGGTTGCATCGTCCTGGCGAGCGAGGACCGGGCCCGGGACTGCGCCCGGGAGCCCGTGTGGATTCTGGGCACAGGAGAGGCGATCTCCCACACGACGATGAGCGAGTGGGAGGACTTCACCGAGTCGCCCTGCATCCGCTCGGGCGCCGATGCCTTCGGCCGGGCCGGCGTGACGCCGGACGACATCGACGTCTGCGAGCTGTACGACGCCTTCACGGGCATGGTCCTGCTGACGCTCGAGGGCCTCGGGTTCTGCAACAAGGGCGAGGGCGGGCCCTACGTCGCCGACGGCAAGCTGCGCCTCGGGGGCGAGCTGCCGACGAACACCGACGGGGGCGGCCTTTCGGCGTGTCACCCGGGCATGCGGGGCATCTTCCTGCTCGTCGAGGCCGCACGACAGCTGCGGGGCGAGTTCGCGGGCACGCCCCGGCAGGTGCCCGACGCCGAGCTGGCCTGTGTGAGCGCCACGGGCGGATGGTTCAGCGCCACGAGCACGACGATCCTCGGGAAGGGCTGAGTCTCAACGTGGACTTCACCTTGAGCGACGACCAGCAGCTGCTGCGGGACACGGCGAGGGCCCTGCTGGACAAGGAGTGCCCGCCGTCGCTGGTGCGGGCCTACCAGGACGACGTGTCGGCCGCCGACCGGCTCTGGGAGCACCTGCTGGAGTGGACGGAGCTGGGGCGGGGGCCGCTCGTGGACCTGTGCCTGTTCCTCGAGGAGGCAGGAGCTGTGCTCGCGCCGGGGCCGTTCTTCGCCACGAGCGTGCTGTGGGACGGCCTCGGGCTCGACGGAATCGGCACGGTGGCGTTCATCGACGACGTCACCATGCCGTACACGATCGACGCCGACCTGGTCGACCAGATCGCCGTCGTCGTCCCCGACGGCGCTGTCGTGATCGACAGGTCGCGCTTGACGCTGAATCCGGTGCAGACGTTGGACTGGACGCGGCACCTCGTCGAGGTGTCCGGCTCCGGCGACTTCGACCCGCCCCGCCCCTTCGATGAGGAGGCGCTCCGCGAGCGGGCCTACGTCGCCATTGCGGCCGAGCTCCTGGGCACGGCCCGCTCTCTCCTCGAGCGCACGATCGCCTACGCCACCGAGCGCCATCAGTTCGACCGGCCCATCGGCTCCTTCCAGGCCATCCAGCACAAGATCGCCGACATGGCCCTCGTGTACGAGGAGGCCTGGAGCGCCGTGTACTACGCGGCGATGTGCATCGATGCGGGCGACGACGACCGCCATCGGGCCGCCCACGTGGCCAAGATCATGGCCGGGGCTGCCGCCACCAGAGCGGCCAAGGACGGCATCCAGGTCCACGGGGGCATCGGCTACACGTGGGAACACGACCTGCACCTCTACATCCGTCGCGCCTACCAGTCAGAGCACCTCTTCGGCACCAGCGACTGGCACCGCGACCGCCTCGCCGAACTGATCCTGTAGCGCGAAAGAGGGGCGGCCCGTGGGCCGCCCCTCTTCCGATTACCCCAAGCTCGACCGGCTATCCGGTGAAGTTCGGTGTCTGGCTCTGGGCCGAGGCTGTCGGCGTCTGACTGAACGTCGTCGCCAGCACCTGCGCCGGCGGCGTCGTGGCCGCCGTGCGATTGGCGGGATTGGCATTGCCGTTGTTATTGCCGTTGTTGTTATTTCCGTTGTTGTTATTGCCGTTGTTGTTCGCCGCCGTTGTCGTGGTGTTGCCCGGCGTCGACGACGGCGTCACCGACGTGCTGCTCGTCGACGAACTGGACGACGAGCTCGAGGAACTGGACGACGGGCTCGTCGTCCCGCTGAACGGATCAGCGGTCACCGTGAACGACAGTGGCGGAATCTCCGGCGTGGGCGGGATCGGGCACAGGATGCCGTCGACGGGGACGGCCGCCTCTGCCTCCATGTGGCCGACCCGGGCTTCGATCAGGTTCTGGTTGGTGACGGGCGCGAGCAGGCGCAGACGGAGGAGGTCCAGCGCGCCCCACGTGATGACCTGATTGTTCGCCACCGTGTTGATCGGTGGCACCACCGCGTTCGGCTTGGCAGCCGTCGGGTCACGGTCCGAGTTGCCTGGGACGGCCTGGTCGGGGGCCCGGGGGCCCTCGCCGATCGTGAGTTCCAGGAGGTGGGGCAGCGGACCCGGCGGAATGACGATCGGGATCGTCGGGATCTGACCGCCCGCCGCCGGGAATGGGAAGGACCCCTGCGACTTGCCGCCCTGGAAGACCTGGATGAGCGACGGCGGCGTGAACGAGATCTTGCTCGTGCTCGGATCGCCGGTGTCGACCGCCTTCAGGACCGCTTCGCCGATGACCTCGATGGTCGTGGCGTTCGGCGTGCCCTTGGCGATGGTGATCGGCGCAATGGTCTCGTGCACTTCGGTGACGAGCGCATAAGTGCCGTTGCCCTGGTCCTGGAGATGAGTGAACGTGCGGGCCGTCGATGCCTCCCGGTTCGTCGTGCCGTTGGCGTCTTGGCCCTCGACTGACAGCAGTGGCTGGGAGGTCGGGTCGCCGAGCTTCGGTGCGCCCGCCCCCATCGCCGTGTTGAGGAGCTCGACCTGGGCGGCGGAGCCGCGGCCGAAGGAGACGTCCCTGGAGGAGTCGGTCTGGCCGCTGCCGGTGCCGGCGACGGCGCCCGGATCGAGCGGCTGCGAATCGCACGCGTTCCAAACGCTGCGGCCTTCGCCTTGGAGCAGGCCGGCGAACAGCAACGGATCGGCGGGCACGGCGATCTGGGTCAGCACAGAGTCGTGCTGGCCGCAGGCGCCCGGCGGGTTTTGGCCGGTGACCGCCGGAGAGTGGCAGTCGGGAGTCGGCGGGGCAGCCGCTTGCTCGGCCATGCCGGCGAGGATCAGGTCGTTGGCGTCGGGGTTGTTCGGCAGCGTCTTGCCGAGGCCGAGCTCGAGGCCCGAACCGCGGGCGTAGCTGTTGAACGGCGCCGTCGACGTGTTCGCTGGCACCTTGAGGCTCTTCGGGACAACAGCGTTGTCCATCTCGTTCTCGAAGGGACCGCTGAGCGCCTTGCTGGCGGCCGGGACGTTGTTCGTCGGGTCGGCGGGCACCGCGCCGGCAGGCACATACTGGGTCTGGAGACCGTTGGCATTCAGTGCCGCCGCGCCCCAGCCGACGTTCAGGTTGGCCACAGCCATGTTGGGATTGAGATTCTTGATGGCATCGACGTAGACGTCGGTGCCGGTGCTGTAGCCGTTGTAGTCAGTGCGGCCGGGCGTGCCCGGAGTGGCCGGAACCCCGGCGAAGTCCTGCGGGCTGGCCTCGAGGGCGAAGTACGTCGACGTGCCGGCGCCGAGACCGTTCGGGAAGTCCACGTGCCCCGAGCGGAAGTCCGCGGCGATGTGGGAGAAGCTGGTGTTCGGCCCCACCGGCTACGAG
>CADDZP010000139.1 GCA_902812475.1 Actinomycetota bacterium
CCACACCGACTGCGGGCCACCTCAGGGCGCCGACCGGCGCCAAGTCGCCGCCGCCACAACGGCCTCCCCCAGCGCCATTCCGGGTCGGTGGGCGGAAGCGAGGGTGTCCTGCGTCAATTCGGCGCAACGCTCCGCTGGCAGGCGGTGACGGTCACCATCGTCGGGCTCGTCGTCGGCGTCCCGCTGGGGATCGCCGCCGGCCGCATCGCCTACCGTGCCTTCGCCCGCAGCCTCGGCGTCCGTCCGTCGCCGGTCGTTCCGCCGTCGTGGACGTGCGCGATCGCCCTGGCGAGGTCGCCGTCGCCCTGCTGGCTTCGATCGGCCCGTCGCGACGCGCCTCCCGGGTCAGCATGGCCGACGTCCTCCACGCCGCTGATCGGCCATCGAGATGCTGAGCGTCTCAGCGGATCGGTTCGAGAGCGACGACGGCGGCCGCCAGAGCGGTGGGCCGGTACCCGCCGATCGTGCTGATGTGCTTGGCCCTACGACGGCAGGCGGATGGTCACGTCCTCGGTGCCGACATCGATGTCCTGCTCTCGCCGGTTCCCCGGCGTCAGGCAGATGAGCCTCCAGTGGCCGGGGATCGCGTAGAGCGTGAAGTGTCCCTCGTCGTCGGCCCGGACCTCGCCGACGAAGTCGCCGCCGCTGTCGCGCAGCTGCACGAAGGCGCCGGCTCCTTCGTCGATGGTGCCGGTCAGCCGGGGCACCATGCGCCTCCGCGCCCGCTCACCACTCGACCGGCACGCCCACCAGCGAGCCGTATTCGGTCCACGAGCCGTCGTAGTTGGCGACATTCCCGTAGCCCAACAGCTCGTGGAGGACGAACCACGTGTGCGCCGACCGCTCGCCAATACGGCAATAGGCGATGATCGAGGAGTCCGGCGTGACTCCGGCCTCCGCGTACAACGCCCGCAGCTCATCGACGGACTTGAAGGTGCCGTCCTCGTTGGCGGCCCTGCTCCACGGCACGTTCACCGCACCCGGGATGTGCCCCGGCACCATGGCGGACTCCTGGGGCAGATGGGCCGGCGCCATCATCTCGCCCCGGTACTCCTCGGGTGAGCGCACGTCGACGAAGCCGGCCTTCCCCAGGTCGGCGAGCACTTCGTCACGCATGGCCCGCAATTCGGGGCGCACGGCCGCCGGGATGACAAACGTCGTGGGCACGATCGACGGCTCCTCCGTTGTCAGCTCGCGACTCTCCAGCTCCCAGCGCTTCCGGCCGCCGTTGAGGAGCTTGACGTTGTCGAAGCCGAGATAGCGGAGGAGCCAGTAGCCGTACGCCGCGAACCAGTTGTTGTTGCCGCCGTAGAGGACGACGGTCGTGTCAGGCCCGACGCCGGCCCGCTGGAGCAGGCGGTTCAGGCCGTCCTGGTCGATGTAGTCGCGGCGAGGAGCGGCATGGAGGTCCTCGAACCAGTTCCACGCCACGGCCCCGCGGATATGGCCCTTCTCGTAGGCCTCGGTGTCCTCGTCGACCTCGACGATGCGGACCTGTGGGTCGTCGACGTGGTCGCCCAGCCAGTCCGTGTCGACGAGGACGTCGGGCTTGGCGTACTCAGCCACGGTGGCGTCCTCCAGATGTGAAGAGACACTCAATGTAGCCACCGCTCAGTGTCGGGAACAGAGCGGCCGATAAGGAGGGATGGCCATGTCTGGGGCGAAAGCTGCCGGTGGGCGTCTTGTCGACGGCCTGGCGCTCGACGTCATCGGCAGTATTCCCGTCGCCCTCGTGGCCGTCGACGGCACGGGGACGCCCGTCTGGTGGAACGACGAGGCCGAGACGCTCCTTGGGGATCTCACCGACTCCGACATGGCGGCCATCAGCGCGCGCGCCGCCGCCGACCCGGGCCCCATCCACCTACGCACGGCCGTCGGCATCGGTCCGGCCGGCTCGCCGATGACGTGGGTGGTGGCGACCGAGGGCGCAAGCGAGGAAGTGCTCGAGGCCTTCGCCCACCAGGCGCTGCACGACCACCTCACCGGCCTGCCCAACCGCCTCCTGCTCAACGACCGCATCCAGCAGGCCCTGAGCCGGGCTGGCCGCTCGGGCGCGTCGGTCGCCGTCACGTTCCTGGACCTCGACCACTTCAAGCTCATCAACGACACCCAGGGACACGCCGCGGGCGACGCCCTCCTCCGAGCGGTCGCCGAACGTCTCTCGGCGGCCATCCGCGAGACCGACACGGTCGCCCGCTTCGGTGGCGACGAGTTCGTGGTCGTGTGCGAGGACGTGACGGGGCCGGACGAGGCCATGGATCTGGTCGAGCGCCTGCGCCGGGCTCTGGTCGCGCCGTTCCATCTGCAGGGAGAGGACGTCTACGTGTCGGCCAGCCTGGGGGTCGCCCTCGGCGGGGCAGCGGACACGGCCGAGGGACTGCTTCGCGATGCCGACGCCGCCATGTATCAGGCCAAGGTCGAAGGGCGGGCGCGCGCCGAGATCTTCGACGACGCCATCCGCACACGGGTGGCGCGCCGGCGTGACATCGAGCGAGCACTGCGCCGCGCTCTCGATGAGCAACAGCTCTCTGTCGTCTACCAGCCGATCGTTTCGCTCGACGCCGGGTGGATAGTCGGAGCCGAAGCGCTCGTTCGATGGCGTCATCCCGACGAAGGAGTCATCCTTCCCGGCGAGTTCATCCCCGTGGCCGAGGAGACGGGACTGGTCGGGCCGATCGGTGAGTTGGTCCTCGACGAGGCCTGTCGCCAGCTGAGCCGCTGGCGGACTGAGGTACCTCATGTGCCTCTGTTCATGTCGGTCAACGTGTCCGCCCGCGAGCTGCGCGGCCACATCGTCGACACCGTCATGTGCACCGCAGCGCGCCACGGCGTCCAGCCGTCGTCACTCGCCCTCGAGATCACCGAGGGTGTCCTCATGGACGACGTCGGGCGCTGTTTGGCCACACTGCAAGAGCTGAAGCGCATTGGCGTTCAGATCGCCATCGACGACTTCGGCGTCGGCTACTCGTCGCTCGGCTATCTCAAGCGCTTCCCCATCGACATCATCAAGGTCGACCGGGCATTCATCTCTGGGCTCGGCACGGATGCCAACGACGCCGCCATCGTGTCGGCCATCGCCGCCATCGCCCGCGCCTTGCGCGTCTCGGTGATCGCCGAAGGCGTCGAGACGCCCGACCAGCTGTACGCCCTACGCCGCATCAGCTGCCAGCAGGCGCAGGGTTTCCACTTCGCCCGTCCGATGCCGCCGGCGGAGTTCACAGCGCTTCTCCACGCCGGCCCCCGCTGGTAGCGCGCGGCGAACCATAGGAACGGCGACAGGCGCCGTATGCTCCCGGTGCATGCCAGTGCTCGAGCCAATCCCGCTCGATCAGCTCGCCACAGGGCCTCGCCAGATCATCGAGCAGGGCGTCGCCGACGGGCTCTACTCCACGGCCGTGCCGCTGCAGATCTTCGCCTACCGCACAGCACAACTGGACGCGATCCATGCCCAGCGCACCCACATGGGAGCTGGCACGCTCCTCGGCGGTCGCATTCTCGAACTGATCCGGATCCGGAGCGCACAGCTGGGCGAATGTCAGCCGTGCATGCAATCCCGAAAGCACGATTCCATCACCGACGACGACGTCAGCTGCCTCCTTGCCCCCGGCCACGACTCCCTGACAGACCAGGAGCGGATGGCCATCGAGTTCCTCGATCTGCTCTCGGCAGACCACCACGCGATCGACGCCGCGTTCTATGCCCGTCTCGCCACCGTGTTCACGGCGGCGCAGATCATCGAGCTCGGATTCACCTGCGCCCAGACCATGGGCACCCATCGCTTCATCCATACGCTCGACGTGTTTGGCACCGATCCGCCGGTGATCCCGTTCGAGCCGGACCAAGTCGACACGACCAAGGACGTGGAGCCGGCCACGACGTGAGCACCATCCTGGTGACCGGCGCGACCGGTCTCACGGGTGCCAACGTGTGTCGGATGCTTGTCGGACGCGGCGACCGCGTCCGCGCCCTCGTCCGCCCGAGCGCCGACTCGGCGCCGCTGGCGGCGTTGGGTGTCGACTTGGTCGAGGGCGACGTCACCGACGCCAGGAGTGTCGCCACTGCGGCCGCTGGTTGCGAAGGCGCGATTCATTGCGCGGCGCTGCTCGGCGGGTCTTCCCAGGACATCGACGAGTTCAAGTCTGTGAACGTCGATGGGACGCACAACGTCCTCGACGCCGCAGAGTCCGCGGGTATGCGCCGCGTGGTGGCCCTGAGCACAGGCACGTTCTTCGATACGACGACTGGCGTTGCGCCCGAGGACGCGCCCGTCGCCGCCCACCCGAGCGCCGACCCATACACGGTGACAAAGCTGGCGGCTTTCCGCGAGGCAATGGCCCGCGCTGCCGCCGGACAGGATGTTGTCACGTGCCATCCCGGCGCCATCTACGGACCGGCTCCGGTCGTCAGTCGCGCCTTGGCTCGGACGAGCTTCAATCGCGTGCTTCTCGCTGCCCTCCGGGGCCGCCTCGATCGCTATCTCCGATTCCCGGTGAGCTGGGTGTTGGCCGACGACGTCGCCCGCGGTTCGATCGCAGCACTCGACAGAGGCGTCGCTGGCGAGCGCTACATGCTCGACGGGCGACCCGAAGACACGATGAGCATCGCCGCGGCCTGCAACCGAGCCTGTGCCCTGGCCGGAGTCACGCACCGGGTCGACGACGTCGAGCCGTCCGCGGATCCCGAACTGGCTGAGCGGTTCGGCCCCACCCTCATGGCCATCGCAACCGAGCCCCGGGCCGACCCACGCCAACGCCCGGCCACATCGAAGACGGCCGAGCGCCTCGGATACGTCGCCACGCCCCTCGACGACGGCTTGCGCGAACTCATCGCCTGGCTGAGAGAGATCGGCCGTCTGAACTAATTAAGACCCGGTCCACTCAGTGTCGGAGGGGCGGACTACCCCGTGCACGCCCTGGGCGTTTGCCCGCAAGCGCCCCCGAGATCCAGGCACTTCGACGACCTTCGGTGCTGCCGTGAGAGCGGCCATCGGTCTTACTGCAACTTCCTTGGATGTGCTTCGCGTTCGTTTACGTCCATTGCCAACCAGATGCTCCCACCCTCGTGCTCGTCGCAAGCCGGTCCGAGTCATCCCGCACTGAAGTTGTCTGCGGCTCAGCGATCGGGCGATAGAGGGCCGTCAGAACCAGCGCGGCACTCGCTCGGCGTAGTCGTGCCAGGCTTCGTCCTCGGCGACCCTGGCAACACCTTCCACACCGGCGATTGCGTCGTCGACGGCGGTTACACAGTCTTCTGAGCCAGATTGGGGAGCGGGAACTCGTTCAGCGACAGGATGCGCGTGCGGTCGCACCCCTGGGTGGCGAAACGGTTCATGGCGCCGTAGTCGCACAGGAACCATGGAATCGGAAAGCGTTCCGCTCCGACGACGCCCGCCACCCACGCGCTGATGACACCGCCGTGGGTGAACACGGCAACGGTCCGGCCCCGGTGGCGCTGCACGATGCCGTCGAGGCACGAGCACACGCGGTCGACGAACTGCTCGGGCGACTCGCTGCTGATGCCCCTCCAGTCGCCTCTGAAGTAGGCCTCGGCCAGGGCGCTCCGGATATCGTGCTGGTCGTCGGGCGCGTACCTGTTCAGCTCGGAGTCGAGCTCGACGAGGCCGTGGTCGACGGTCACCTCCAGCTCGCACGCGGCGGCGGTCGGCGCCGCCGTCTCCAAAGCCCGGCGCAGGGGGCTGGCGTAGACAGCGTCGACGCCGATCCAGCTCAACGCTGCGCCCAGGCGCACCGCCTGCTCAGAGCCCTCCTCGGAGAGTGACGGGTCGGCCCTGCCCGACGGAACGGCCGCGTCGACAGGGCGGGCGTGGCGAACGAGGATCAGCTGCACTGGTGGCGCCGGGTCAGAGGAGGTCGAGGAGGTCGTACACGCCGAGGTCGTCGGCGGCGATCAGGTACCGAGGGGTGATGGTGTCGAGGAGCAGCTTGCCGCGCTCGTTGCCCGGCTCCAGATCGCCCAGCGGGCACGTCGACCACGCCTGCTGAGCAACGGCGTAGCGGTACTCCCGCCAGCACGTGTCCCAGTCGTAGCCGGTCACGCCGGCGGCGAGCAGCGCGGCGTGGTAGCGGCGCACCAGGTCGTCCTGCCATTGCCGGCGGTTGTTTGTGGTCACGGAACCGGCGAGGAAGTTGGCCACGTCCCACACGCCGATGCCCCGCACGCTGAGCTGCCAGTCGAGCAGGGTCACCGTGTCCTCGCCGGCGGAGCCGGCGAAGAGGAAGTTGTCGGCCCGGTAGTCCATGTGGGCGAACGTCGGGTGGCCCTGGTCCACCCACCAGTCGAGCAGCGCCGGATACCGCTCGTTGACGTCGCCGATGAAGGCGAGCACGGCGTCGGGCACCTTGCCCCGCCAGTACGCCTCATAGGCGGGCAGTTTCTGCTTGGCGAAGTCGCCGGCGGCGAGGAACAGCGGGGCGTTGATCGGCGGCAGCCAGTCGAGGGCGTAGAGGTCGTCGTTGTCCCAGAACCGCGAGTGCAGGGCGGCGGCGATGTCGACGGCCAGCTCGGCATCGTGGCGCGACGCGCCCACGATCTGGTCGATCATGCGCGCACCGGTGATCTCCTCGAGCAGGAGGACGAACGGCGCCCCCTGTGGCGCGACGTCGGCGTGGTAGCAGCGCGGGGTGCGGACGTCGATGGTCCCGGCCAGCGACCGATAGAAGTTCACCTCCCGGTCGTAGAACCCCATGGCCTGGGCCACGAACGCGCTCTCGAGTGCCGGTGACTGCGTCTTGGCGATCAGGGTGGCGGGGCCGCCGCCGTCCTCTGCATACGAAAGATGCAGGCGGGTCACCTCACCGAGCAGGCCCAGCCCCGCGCCCAGGTTCTCGGCCTTGACGGCGACGACCGGGCCCACGTCGAGCACCTCGTTGAGCCAGTCGACGGTGATGTCGGTCGCCGAGGACGGGATCGCCGGGCTCGCCGTCATCGCCCCGCCTCGACCCTGCGGCGATGACGCTCGGCCAGGGCGTCGGGCGACCAGACGTCGTGGTCCTCGCCGTGTCCCGGCCGGCCACCGATCGTCCAGTCGGCGATGCTCATGTAGGCGAACATCCCGGGCGTCGACTGGCTGGCCAGCGACGCCGTCACCCGGCCGCGGGCCTCGAGCGTGCGCCCGAGGGCGTCGGAGGCGAGGAGCTCGATCTCGTCGGGATGGCCCCGCCGCCGGGAACGCACGCGGCGCAGCCCTTCTTTCAGGTCGGCCTTCTCACCGTTGCGCACCAGGTAGCCCCCGAAGACGGCGGCGACATCGCCGTCGTCCTCGGCGGGCCGGGCGTAGGCGAGGAAGTGCTCGTCCGCGTCCACTGCGCCATAGGTGTACGACGAGCGCAGCGAACGCAGGTCGTCGCGCACGTACCACGACCGGTCGCGCACGGCATGGCAGTCGACGGTGACTGTTTCGCCATCGACGCCCAACTCGCCGGTGACGTGACACAACTGATCGAAGTGGCCGAGGTCGCGCCCGGCGGCCATGACGTGGGGTGCCATCGCAGCCTCGTACCGCAGGTCGAAGACGCACGAGTCGCCGTCCTCGTACGTCAGCTGGTACGCCCGCAGCGGTTCGAGGCGGCGTAGGTGCAGGAAGCCCAGGCGCACGTCGTCGAGGTCGCCGTCGGGCATCCGCAGGTGCCACAGGCTCCGGGCGTACGGCGACGCCCACGGCGCCACATGCTCGTCGCTCCACACCTGGGTGACGAGGGTGGCGACGCCGAGGTTGGGCCGGAACAGCGCGTAGATCATTCCGCCCAGGCCGCGGTCGGGGACCATGAACCCCCACCACATCGTCTCGGTCCACATGGGGTCGTCGACGGGGACAGGGTGCAGACGGTCATCCCGCTCGCCCACCTGTCCCGTCACACCACCGCTCCCAGCTCGTCGAGGTCGCGCGGGTCGCCCAGCACGGCGGCGACGTGCGAGCCCTCCCACTGGGCCCGGGCCGGACCGTCGAGCTCGTTGACGAAGGGCTCGACGCAGCCGGCCCGGCGCAGCGCCTCGAGGACCGCGGCCGCCAGGAACGGGCGCAGGGCGGCCTGGACGCGTGTCTCGGGTGTCGTCTCGCCGCCGGTCCAGTTCAGGGCGGCGTCGCAGCTGATCGCCATGCGCACGAGCACGAGGGCGCGGTAGTACTCCAGCAGCCCGAGGGCGAGGCCCGAGCCGGACTCCTCCCGCCACGCCGCATGCACGGCGTCCAACGAGAGCGGGCGACCCAACAGCTGGTTGCGGACCGCCACCCACGCCAGGTCGTCGTGGGGATCGCCGAGGTGGGCGAACTCCCAGTCGAGCAGAGCGGAGACGGCGCCGCCGTGGTGGAGGAAGTTGCCGGGCCCGGCATCGCCGTGGCACAGGGCGGCGGGGCCGTGGCTGTCGGGGACGTGCTCGGCCAGCCAGGCCAGCGCCGGCGCTGAGACAGTGGTCGGTCGGGGTCCACAACGCGTGTCGAGGATCGACCGCCACAAGGCGATGTCCGCGCGTGCGGGGTCGGACCCGTCGGCGCCGAGGTCGACGTGGGCGGTCGGCAGATGGTGCAGGCGGGCCAGACAGTGGGCGTAGTCGCAAGCGATGGCCCGCCGCTCCTCGTCCG
>CADDZP010000140.1 GCA_902812475.1 Actinomycetota bacterium
CGCCGGGCCAGCCCGAGACGACCTCCGTGGCTGCCGCCTCGTTGCGGGAGCAGCGTGTCGACAGGGTGGATCCGTCGTCGGGCCCGAGGGCGGGGGGCACGATCGTGACCCTCACCGGGACCGGGTTCACCGGCGCCAGCGGCGTGTTGTTCGGGTCGTCGTCCGCCGTCAACTTCACGGTCGTGTCCGACACCGAGATCCGGGTGATGGCGCCACCGTCGCACAAGGCTCAAACGGTTCCCGTGGCCGTGACCTATCCGGACGGCACTTCGACGCCCACGTCGGACAGCGGTCCCTTCTTCACGTACGTCTAGGCACCCACCTGCCTGCTATTGCGCACTTGTTGGCGCTCAGCGCCAACAAGTGCGCGTTAGCGGCGCTACTTGTCGACGCGCGGTTCCTTCGGGAGCCCGAGCACCCGCTCGCCGACGATGTTCCTGAGGATCTCGTCGGTGCCGCCGGCGATGCTCATCCCGGGCTGGCCCAGGACGAACTCGGCCCAGGCGTAGGTACCCCACTCGCCGGCGTCCGCGACCAGCCTGGGCCCGAGGACCAGCGACACGTAGTCCGAGATGCGACGCAGGTTGTTCGTGAGCGACAGCTTGGCGATCGACATCTCGGGCCCGGGCAGCGCACCGGCCTTGATCTTGGCCATGGCCCGCATGTTCGTGTACCGGGCGACCGTGCCGTTGGCGTAGATCTCGGCGAGCGCCTGCCGCACGATGGGATCCTTGTTGCGTCCCATCTTGCGGGCCAGCTCGATGAGCCGCTGGGTCCCGATGACGCCGGCGCCGCCGCCACCGCCGCCGATGGCGGCCCGTTCGTTCATGAGCGTGGTCAATGCGACGGTCCAGCCTTCGTTGACGTCGCCCAGCCGGTGGTCGTCGGGCACGCGGACATCGGTGAAGAACACCTCGTTGAACGACGCTCCGCCCGTCATCTGGCGCAGCGGACGCACGTCGACGCCGGGGGCGTGCATGTCGACGACGAAGCCGGTGAGGCCCTTGTGCTTCGGCGCGTCCGGGTCGGTGCGCATGATGATCTCGCCGATGTCGCTGTACTGCGCCCCCGATGTCCACACCTTCTGGCCGTTGAGGACCCACTCGTCGCCGTCGCGGACCGCGCGCCCCTCGAGGCCCGCCAGGTCGGACCCGGCGGCAGGCTCGCTGAAGAGCTGGCAGGCGATGATGTCGCCCCGGTACATCTTGCGCAGGTAGGCGTCCTTCACGTTTTCGGTGGCATGGGCCAGGATCGTGGGCGCCACCATGCCGAGGCCGATCCCGAACGGTTGCTCCGACGGCGTGTCGAAGCGGGCGGACTCGGCCTGCCAAATGCGCTCGTAGGACGCCGGCAGCTCCCGGCCGCCGTACTGCGACGGGCCCGTGATCCAGCCGAAGCCGGCGTCGAAGACGCGACCCTTCCAGACCTTGCCCTCGCGGACTTCTTCCATCTCTTCTTCGAACGTCTTCTCGGCCAGCAGCCCAACCTTGTCGCTGCCCTCGCCCCACGCCGTGCTGTCCTCCTGCCTGGGCTTGGCGTTGGCCTCGAGGAAGGCGACGGCCTCGTCGCGGAACTGCTCTTCGGTGATGGTCTCGAGCGACATGGTCGAAGCGTACGCCCGGCAGTAGGTTGCGCAACATGCTGTCGTTCCGAGACCGAGTGTGGCTGCGCGTGACCGTCGGCTGGACGCTGTTCGTCTGGCTGGTGTTCACCAAGAACATCGTCGGCGATCCCAAGCACTCGTTCGGCTTCAAGGCCGTGCATGTGGCGTTGGCGATCGTGTCGATCGTGTTGGCCTTCGGAGTGTGGGCGGTCGCCAACCGCGGCCGCAAGCGCGAGCGGGTGCACAACTGATGGCGGTCGACCTTCCCCGCGTGCACGAACGGGCCCTGCAGCACACCCGCACGTACGTGGCCGGCGTCACCGATGAGCAGTGGAGGGCGCCGACACCCGACGAGGAGTGGGACGTGCGCACCCTCGTCAACCACATCGTGAGCGGCAACTTGTGGGTGGTCCCGCTCGTCGAGGGCAAGAGCATCGAAGAGGTGGGCGACCGCTACGACGGCGACGTCCTCGGCAGCGACCCCCTGACGTCGTATGACCGATCGGCCGAGGGTGCGGCCGCTGCCTTCAATGCTCCCGGCGCCATGCAGGCGCCGTGCAAGGTCTCCTACGGGCCGGTTCCCGGTGAGATCTACGCCGGCCACCGCTTCGTCGACGTCCTCATACACGGCTGGGACCTGGCCAAAGCGACTGGCCAGGACGCCACCCTTCCCGCCGACCTCGTCGAGGCCTGCTTCGAGGTCATCGAGCCGCAGAAGGACCTGCTCAAGGCCAGCGGCATGTTCGGGTCCGAAGTGGATGTGCCGCCCGATGCCGATCGCCAGACGCAGCTCCTCGCCACGCTCGGGCGCCGCTCGTAAAGGGGCGCTGCCACCCGGCCAACTGTGTTGGCAGCACGGTTGCTGCCGGCCCGGTCCGCTGATGGGATTGGGACGTGGGGATTCTGCGGCTCTGGATGGGAGCCGAACTCAGACGGCGGTGGCGCGTCCAGGTCGTGCTGGCGCTCCTCGTCGGCGCCGTCGGAACCGTCATCCTCACCGTCGCGGCGGGCGCGCGGGCGACTTCGTCGTCCTATGCGCGGTTCCTCTCCAAGCAGGCGGTCTCCGACGTCCAGTTCGACAACCTTCCGAGCAAGGTCCTCGACGGGATCGCCCGTATGCCGGACGTCAGAGCGGCGGCCCAGTACGCGCCGTTCTTCGTGGCGCCGAACAAACAGAACGCCGTGCCGGGACAGGACTTCCTCATGTTCGCCGCTGTCGACGCGAAGTACGGCCGCTCTGTCGACCGCCCGATCGTGCTGCAGGGCCGGATGCCGCGATACGGCGCCGTCGACGAGGTCGCCGTCAACGAATCGGGCGCCGCTGCCTACCACCTCGGCGTCGGAAGCCGTACGCCGCTTCGGTCGCTGTCGACAGACGAGTCCGACGCCTTCCTCAGCGGCAACTACGACAAGATCGACTTCCACGGACCGACGCCGACGGTCCACATCGTCGGCGTCGTCCGCACGTGGCTCGACCTCAAACACGTCAACTATGCGCAGAACTACTTCTTCGCCACGCCCGCGTTCTATTCGGGGTACAACAATCAGATCTTCCGGTTCACGGAGCCGGAGATGGGCGTCGTCCTGAAGCACCCGGCGAGCGCGACGCGCTTCGTCTCTGCCGCCCGGACCATGGTGCAGCAGCAGTACCCCGACTCCGCCCAGGCGTTCGACGCCAGCTCGACCAAAGGCTCTCTCACGTCGATTCGCGATGCGACGCGCGTGCAGGCCTTCTCGCTCGGGCTGGTGGCCGTCGCCGCGGCCATCGCCGGCCTCCTCGCGATCGCCCTGATGGCGGCGCGCTCCGTCACCGGGATGTCGTCCGACTTTGCGGCCCTCCGGGCGATGGGCATCACGAGCCTGGGGAGAGCCCGGCTCATGGCGGCGACGATCGTTCCTGGCGTCATCGGCGGACTGTGCCTCGCGCTGGCGGGCGCAACACTCGCCTCGCAACTCTTCCCGACGGCCGTGGCCCGCCGCACCGGACCACCGCCCGGAATCCGCTTCGACCCCGCCGTGCTCATCACTGGCGCGGCCGTAGTCGCTTTCGTCGTGCTCGGCAGCGCGGCGTTGACCGCCTACCGCTGGCGTCCTTCACCGGTCGTGCAAGGCGGCCTGTACATCGGCCCGCTCGACCGGGTGGCCACCGTGCTGCCGCCCTCGCCCCGGATCGGCATGCGCTGGGCTCTCCCTCGCCGTGATGCTGTCGCCGGACGGGGCGGCATCGCCATAGCCGGCGCCATCGTGGGTGTCTGCGCCCTTGCCGGCGCCCTGACCTACGCGTCCGGCCTGAGCCACCTGGTGACGACGCCGTCCGCGTACGGGTGGACGTTCGACGTGGACGGAGGCGGGGGCACCGACGCGCAGGCGACCGTGCAAATGCGGGATGCCCTCCTGCACCACCGGGACGTCGGCGATGTGGGGTTGGTCCGCATCGACGGCTCCGCACACCTCGACTCTGCCATGGCCGACGTGTACGGGTTCGAGTCGGTGCGCGGCCACTTCGGGGCGACCGTGCTGCGCGGCCGGGAGCCGATCGGGCCCGACGAGATCTTGCTGGGGACGAAGACGGCCCGCAGCGTGCACAAGGGCATTGGATCGACGGTGAAGCTCGTGCTCGGTCCGGGGGCTCCGCCCGCGAGCGTGCACGTCGTCGGCATCGGGCTGCTCCCGACGATCGAAAGCGACGAGCTGGCGGTTGGGGCGGCCATGAGCAGGGCGGGCCTGGAAGGCATCCCGGGCGACGACCCCCAGCTCCGGGAAGTGTTCAACCAGAACACCCACCTCGACGCCATCTACCGGCTGGCGCCCGGCGTGAACCGAACGAAGGCGCTTGCCGATCTGAAGGACAAGTACGTGAGCTACGTGTCCACCCCGCCCGGCGATGTCCGCAACCTCGACCTCGTGCGCTCGTATCCGCTGTGGCTGGCCGGCTTCCTCGCCGCCGTCGGCCTGTTCACCGTCCTCAACGCGCTCGTCGTCTCGGCGCGCCGGCGGTCGCAGCAGGTCGGCATCCTTCGCGCCCTCGGCCTCACCCGCGTTCAGATCGTCGGTGCTGTTTCGAGCCAGGGCGTGACGATGGCGCTCCTCGGCGCCGTCGTCGGCATTCCCGTCGGCATCGCCCTCGGGCGCTGGACGTGGGCCGCGAGCGCCCACCAGCTCGGCGTGAGCCCGGACATGGGCGCACCGCTGGCCGTGCTGTTCAGCGTGGTGGCGCTGGCCTTCGGGGTGCTCCTCCTGCTCGGCGCGGCCGCAGGCTGGTGGGCCGGGCGGGCGACACCCGGCCGAACCCTGCGGACGCCCTGATCCCTACGATGGCGGGGTGGCAGCCAAGGTCGTCGTCGTCGGCGCCGGATTCGGCGGCATCGGTGCTGCGACGCGACTGGCCGATCTCCCCGTCGAGACCACCATCGTCGATCAGCGCAACCACCACGTCTTCCAACCGCTGCTCTACCAGGTGGCGACGGCCGGCCTCGCTCCTTCGGACATCGCCCTCCCCGTGCGGGGCATCTTCCAGGACGACGAGAACGTCGACTTCCGCTGGGCGACGGTGGAGGGCATCGACTTCAACCAGCGCCTCGTACATGTCGACGCCGGGGCACCTCTTGCGTACGACTACCTGATCATCGCAGGCGGGTCGGAGACCCGCTGGTTCGGGATCCCAGGGGTCGACGAACACGCCCTCCCGATGAAGACACTCGAGGATGCCACCAACCTTCGGGGCCACGTCCTCACCCAGTTCGAGAAGGCGGCCGCCGATCCCGAGGAGGTCGACGAGGGGGCGCTCACCTTCGTCATCGTCGGCGGCGGTCCCACCGGGGTCGAGCTGGCGGGGGCGTTCGTCGAGCTCTTCGAGGTGCTCGGGCGCGACTTCCACCACCTCGACGTGGGCCGCGCCCGAGTCGTGCTCGTCGAGGCGACAGACCATCTGCTGAACGGCTTCACCGAGAAGTCCCAGCGGTCGGCTCTGGACACGCTGGGCGAGCGCGGCGTGGAGGTCCGTCTCGGCCAGTCGGTGGACCGGGCCGGGCCCGGACGCGTGCACTTCAAGAACGGCGAGGTGCTGGCGACCAACACGTTGGTGTGGGCCGCCGGCGTCGAGCCGGCGCCGCTGGCAGAAGCGACTGGGCTCGAGCGGGGCAAGGGCGGCCGCATCGTCGTCCGTCGCGACCTTCGCCCGCCCGGCCACGACAACGTCTTCGTGATCGGTGACCTCGCTGGGGCGGTCAACCGCAAGGGCGAGCCCTATCTGCAGATGGCGTCGGTGGCCCTGCAGCAGGGCCACTTCGCCGGCCGCCAGGTCGGCCGCCTGGTGCGCGGCCGCCGCCCGCGGAACTTCCGCTACATCGACTACGGCGAGATGGCGACGATCGGCCGCAACGCGGCCGTGGCCGAGCTGGCCTTTCACATCCGGTTGCGCGGCGTCCTCGGCTGGTATGCGTGGCTGCTCGTCCACCTCGTCCGCCTCGCCGGGTTCCGCAACCGTCTCAGCGTGCTGTTCAACTGGGCGTGGAGCTATCTGCGCTACGACCGCCAGGCCCGGCTGATCGTGCACCCTGAGGACCAACGGTCACATCGAGCGCCAGCGTCAGACACCGGCACGCGCCACCTGCCTTGAGGAACTCTCCGACGTCACACACGGCGACGTCGAAGCCCCAGGCCTCGAGCCGGCGGCCCACGGCGGGCGGACAGCGCGCCATCACGACGGTCGATCCGACCACGACCGAGTTGGCGCAGAAGGCGAGCGTCTCGTCGAGGTCGAGCACGAGCGGCTCGGGTACGAGGGCTTCCACGACCTTGCGGCCGTAGGCGTCCCAGCCGTCGGGCGCCACGATCGCTCGGCGCTCGTCGAGCGGGCAGAACGTGAGGTCGAGGTGGTACAGGCGATCGTCGGCCAGCTCGACCGAGCGCACGGCGGCGCCCGTGAGGCGCGACAGGTAGGCGTGCGAGGCGGCGTCGGAGCGGAAGCGGTACCCCGAAAGCAGGACGTCACCGAAGGGCAAGGCGTCGCCGGCTCCCTCGTGGTGCACGTGCTCGGGCAGGTGCTCGACGGTGAAGCCGTGGCTCTCGAACCAAGCCACGTCGTGCGGTTCCTCGGCCTGGCGCTCGGGGTGGCGGAAGCGGCTGGGGACGAACTGACTCCCGTTGACGATGCCGGCGTTGGCCGTGAACACGAGGTCGGGCAGGTCGGGCCGCGGCTCTTGCACCTCCACCTGCGCCCCGGCCTGCTCGAGCGTGCGCTTGAGCTGTTCCCACTGCGAGTGCGCTCGTTCCCGGTCGACGGGTACGCGGTGGTGCATCCACGGGTTGATCTCGTAGAGGACGCCGAAGTGCTCCGGCGGACACATGAGGTACCTGTGCCCCCAGGTCAGCGAAGACGGCGAGGAGCTCAGGGGCACAAGCTGTCCGCCAGGAGGCCGGCGAAGAGTCCGACGTCGGTGACGATGCCGAGGGCCTGGTGGCTGCCGCGGTCGGCCAGCTTGGTGACCACCGCCTGGTTGATGTCGACGACGAACGTCTCGACACCCGCGGGCAGGAGGTTCCCGGTGGCGATGGCATGCAGCGTCGACGCCAGCATGACGCTGACGCTCACGCCCGGGACGAGGGCGCGCATGGCGTCGGCCGCCTCCACCACGTCGGTGTAGACGTCGGGCAGCGGCCCGTCGTCACGCACCGAGCCGCCGAGGACGAAGGGCACGTCGTGCGTCACGCACTCGTACATCACCCCGCCGGTGAGGTAGCCGTCGTCGACGGCGGCCGCGATCGAACCTCGCCTGCGGATCTCGTTGATCACACGCAGGTGGTTGCTGTGGCCGTGCTCGACGGGCCGGCCCTCTCGAAGGAGCACGCCCAGCGACGTGCCGAGCACGTTCGACTCGATGTCATGGGCGGCGAAGCCGTTGCCCGCGAAGAGCACGTCGACCCAGCCCTTGCGGACGAGGCGGGCGACGTCGGGCCCGGCGCCCGTGTGGATGACCGCCGGCCCGCACACGGCGAGCAGCTTGCCGCCGGCGTCCTTGCAGCCGCGGATGCGGTCAGCCACCTCGGCGACCAGCACCTCCTTGGGCTTCTCCGATGAGACCTCCGAGGCCATGAACTCGAAGGGGTTGGCGCCCCGGGGCCGCTCGAGGGGCTGGACACGGACGCCGTCGAGGCCGACGACGACGTGATCACCTCGGCGCACGCGGTGCATCGGTGTCGTGCGAGCGTGGCCGCCGTCCACGCCGCCGACGTTGTCCACCACGACGGCGCAGTCCATCTCCGGGTTCTCGACCTCGATCCAGCGCCCGTGGACGCGCACCTCGGTGGCCAGATTGGTGGTCGAGTAGAAGCCCTCGGGCAGTACCCCATCGCGGTCGCAAGCCTGGAGGGTGGCGTCTACGTCGACCACGCGGTTGGCGCCGTGCAGCTGGAGCCGGCTCACCAAGGTCGTCAGGACGTCGTCGTCGCCGACCATCTCGATGCGGGCCCGGCTGGTGTCGGTGCTGGCCCGCCCGATCTGCACGTCGACGATGCGGTAGTCGGCGCCGGCGTCGACGATGGTGTCGAGGATCTTGGCGAGGATCAGCGAGTCGATGATGTGGCCTTCGACCTCGACGACCTCGGTTGCCATCACGCCGATGGTGGCACAGGCTCCGGCACTGGGTTGGGCTGCTCGAGCACACGCAATGGTACGGTCCGGCACCCATGGGCCAGCCGATCACTGTCACCGAGAAGCGGGGCGAACGCGGCGACATCGTGCGCTTCGACCTCAATCGCAGCCTCACCGGCATGGGCCATGAGCGCTACCGCGCCGGCCAGGAGATCGTCGGCCAGCGGCCCCCTGACGAGCTGGCCCGCCGCCTGTTCGGCCACGGCGGCGTGGAGGCCGTGCACATCTACTCGAACGTCATCACCGTCGACCTGGCCGAGGGCGCGTCGAGTGAGGGCCTGGCCGACATCGTCCACGGCTTGTTCGTCCAC